>NZ_JBZVFG010000094.1:0-2911 GCF_058402785.1 Candidatus Magnetaquiglobus sp. | reverse complement strand
GAGAACCCCCTCACCCCCCAACCGTGGACCTCCCTTACGGGAGTTCCACGGTAAAGTAACATTCTATAACCGGTTCCGTTGATCATTCAACCGAAAACCGGACAGCACCCCATCCCCGATCCCCCGCCCCAGGGCCAACACCTTGAACCGCTCCCCCATCTCGTCCGGAAGCAGCAACCGCATCGCCACCTTGCGCAGCCGTTCGACCGCCTCCGGCTCCATGCGCCGTGCGGCCATCTCCAGCCTTTCCAGGATCCCCAACCCCTGCAAGAACCACCCCTGAGTGGTGAACCCCAGCAACTCCAGACCACCAGCCACACCGGCACGCGCCATGGCGGAAAAATTGACATGGGCAGTCAGATCCATCGCTCCCGGATGCCGCAGCGGATCGTCCACCCGCTCCCCGTCCCGATGCCCCACCAACGTTCCGGCCTGACGATACGGGCCGAAGTGGTCCTGGTCCACCTCGCCGTAATCGATCATCAACAACACGCCGCGCCGCAAACGCGTTCCGACATCCGCCATCCACTCCCATGCCGCCAACCCCACCTCGTCGCGAAATCCCACCGGCAACCCGATCCCCGCTCCTTCAAAATAAGCTGAGATCCGTGCTTCGCAAGGCTCTCGATGACAAATTTTCAAACCGCCATCCCGGTCCGTGGTCACCGCCAACTCTCGCAAGCCGTCGGCCCCCATCTCCACCCAGTGGACCGGCATGGCATCCAGAAACTCGTTGCCCAGAATCACCCCGTTGGCCACCGTCTCCGGCACGCCTGCCAGCCACGCCACCCGCTCCGGGCCGAAACCGGCCTCCTGCAACAACCTCTCCTGCCGGTCGCGAAAATCCGGGCTGATCTCCACCAAACCATACCGCAATGCCGGGAAAAATTCTGGAAACCGCCGCGCGGTGGTCAGGATGTCGAGCGCCAACCGCCCGGATCCACCCCCCATCTCGATCACCTCGAACAAGGCAGGACGGCCCAACAACTGCCAGATCTCGATGCACTGCAAGGCCAGCAGTTCGCCGAACAGGGAGGTCAGCTCCGGCGCGGTGACGAAATCCCCGCCCCGCCCCACGCGGGTACGCCCGGTCATGTAATAACCATGACGCGGATGGTACAACGCCAGCTCCATGAACCGACAAAAGGGCAGACTCCCGCCAGCGATCGCCTCGCGCAGCACGCCGGCGATCGGCTCCTCCCCGCTCGCATTCGCCTTCATCGCTCCCCGCATCCCTGCCCACCTTGGCCACGCCCCAAACAAAAGGAGGTCTGGAATCCTCTTCCAGACCTCCCGAAGCCCGCAAGAACAAATCCAGACTACAGAAACATCTTGACGGTCGTGCCGCTCCAGGTCAACAGTCCGCCCGGGAAAAGTCCCCAGAACAGCATGATCGCGCCGGTCACGGTCAGGATCGCCAACTCCTGGAAGTTCAAGGAGATGGTGAAAGCGCCCTCGACGGGCTGATCGAAATACATGAACTTGACGATGCGCAGATAGTAGAAGGCGCCAATCGCCGAGAAGAGCACGCCGGCCACCGCCAGAAGGATCATGCCGGACTGGACCGCAGCCATGAACACGTAGAGCTTGCCCATGAACCCGGCCAGGGGCGGGATTCCGGCCATGGAGAACATGAACAGGGACATCAACAGCGCCAGCATGGGACGGCGATGGGCCAACCCCTTGTAATCCGAGGTCTCGTCGCCGATCCCCTCGCGGTTGAGAAGCAGCACCACGGCAAAGGCGCCGACGCTGGTGAAAATGTAGATGGCCAGATAGGCGATCACGCTCTGATAGCCCAAACCCGAATGGGTGGTCAGGCCGATCAGGATGAAACCGACATGGCCGATCGAGGAGTAGGCGAGCATGCGCTTGATGTTGGTCTGGCCGATGGCGGCGATGGCGCCGACCGCCAGGGACAACAGGGCCAACAACTGCAACAGCGGATTCCAGTGGCTCTGCAACGCCGGGAAAGCGCTCAACAGCACCCGGAAGATGCCGGCGAAAGCGGCGATCTTCGGCAGCACGGCCATGAAGGCGGTGACCGAGGTCGGAGCACCCTCGTAGACATCCGGGGCCCACATGTGGAACGGCGCGGCGGCGATCTTGAAGCTCATGCCGGCCAGCACCAGGATCACGCCCATGACGGTGGCGGTGGCGATGTGACCATGCGCCATGGCCTGTCCGATGCCGGTGAAGAGGGTGGTGCCGGTGGTGCCGTAGATCAGGGTGATGCCGTAGAGCAGGAAGCCGGAGGCCATGGAACCGAGCACGAAGTATTTCAGACCCGCCTCGTTGGAGCGAATGTCGTCGCGCTTCCAGGCCGCGAGCACGTAGATGGAGAGGGACATCAACTCCAGCCCCAGATAGAGCATGATGAAATCGCCCGCCGATGCCATGAACATGCCGCCCAACAGCGCCATGAGGGTCAACACCTGGTACTCGCCGCCATCGAAGCGGTTCTGACGCATGTAGCCCGAGGACATGAACAGCACCAGACCGGTGGCCACGTACATCAGCAGCTTCATCGAACGGGAGAACAGATCGTTGATGAACGAGCCCCCGAACGCGGTGCCATCTCCCGCGTTGAGCGTGATGGCGGCGGCCACGACCACGCCGGCGATGCTCATCGCCATCAGCCGGGTTCCCCGCTCCTCGTCCTCGCTGGCGCTTTTCAACAGAACCATGAGTCCCAGGATCGTGATCAGGATCTCCGGCAGCATCGCACCGAGGTTGATATCCGGCATTTGGACTGGCATTTCCTTACATGCTCCCCGTCTGGATGAAAGCGTGCGACTCGATTCTCATACTTAAACCGCACCCATTTTGGGATGCGTAGTTTCTCGCAAGGCCACAGTGCAAAATACGAGCTTCGTTTCCAAAAAACGGAAACGAAGCTCGCGAAGGCTGC
>NZ_JBZVFG010000093.1:0-3151 GCF_058402785.1 Candidatus Magnetaquiglobus sp. | reverse complement strand
TCCTCGCTGATGGCCAGCGTCGCATCATCCACCGCGTCCGGCGCGTCGTTCACCGCCGCGATGGTGATCCGAACCGTGGCCGTGTCGCTCCCGCCCTGGCCATCCTGGATGGTGTAGCTCCACCCGTCCGTGCCGTGGTAGTCGGCGTTCGGGGTATAGGTGAGGGTGCCATTGGCATGGACCACCAGCGACCCATGCTCGGGCGTGCCGTAAGCGGTGATCGTGAGCGCGTCCGTGTCCAGGTCGGTATCGTTGCCGAGCAGATCCGAAGCGGCGAAGGTCAGGGACCCATCCTCGCTGATGGCCAGCGTCGCATCATCCACCGCGTCCGGCGCGTCGTTCACCGGTGTCACGTCCACGCTCAAGGTGGCCACCGTGCTCGAAAGCTCCCCATCGCTCACCGTGAAGCCAATGCCGGCATAACCCGTTCCCGACCCGTTGGCCACCGGGGAAAAGTGAAGCTGGCCATTCCCGATCTGTGCCGCCGTGACCGTCCCACCCTGAACGAGCGACTCGCCGGCATCCAGGCTGTCATCCTGGTTCGCATCCAGCCACAGGGTGCCCGCACCCGGCAGGGTGGTGATGGTCACCGCAGACAGCGTCTCTCCATCGATGTCGGCAAACCCGAAATCACGGACATGGAGGGTCAACCGCCCATCCTCGGCCAAGTTCAAAACCTTGTTCGCGGCGGTCGGCGCGTCGTTCACCGCCGTCACATCGACCTGAACCGTGGCGGTAGCCATGCCACCAATACCATCGGGCATGGTATAGCTGAAGGTGTCGATACCATGAAAATCGGCTGGAGCCGTATAACTCATCCCGCCATCCGCGGAAAGTTCAATCTTGCCGTGGGTGGGCTGGACGATACGTACGAGATCCAGGGCGGTGGTGCCCGTGATGCGGTCATTGGCGAGCAGAGCCTGGATGGTGAATGCGAACGACGCATCCTCGGCCACCTGCAACGCATCGTGCTTCAATTCCGAGGCAGAGGCAACCAGATCCCCATCCACTTCATCGAGCACTTCCAAAAGACCGGAAAGCTGCCCCTCTTCCAGATCCGTGAGTTCCTGGAGGGTGGATTTGAAGTGGGCCATGGCCTCAACCGCCGACAACAACCCCTCCTTGGGCGGCAGACCCGGATCGAACAGATCGGGATTGCTGACCAGGCTGATCAATTGGTTGTTGGAACCGAACTCCTCGATGGATGCGTTGATATCCACCGTGAGCCCCTTGGCGGCTTCCTGGGCCTGCTCGGAAATCTGGATGCCATTGTTCGGATTGCCGTCCGAGTCCAACGTTTGCAAGAGCCTGAGGATATTGACAATGGCATTGGAACTTTTGGCGGGGGCGAGATCCACGGGGGTCACATAGTTTTGCCCCTGGGAGCTGCCGAGCACGATATCGCCGATTCGGAACACCACGATATCGCCGGGTTTGTAGGCGTATCCACCCGAACTGGTGGTGATTCCGGTCACATTGCCCGCGGTATACGTCACGCCGCCAACCGGACTGTCCAGGAACACGCCGGTCTTGCTGGGCAAAGCCGGAGGCAAGACGGTCTCCGAACTGTTTTGCGTATCGAGCGTGATCAACCTGGGCCGATAGATCTCATCCTGTTGCGCGGTCGCGGCCATCCACCCGGCGTAACCATTCCCTTTGTCCCCATGGGAGTCGCCTTCGGCACTGGCGGTCCACCCCTGGCTGGTCAGAAAGAGGTCTCCGGTCGAGAGCGAGGACAGCTCTTTGTCCTTGGCCAGAAGAGGATCCTTGATCCCCTCGCCCGTGGCGCCATGCTGAGCCTGTCCCAAGGCGGTTTTATCCAGACCCGCGCCATCCGCGGCATGTTCCGGCTTGCCATCCGCCGCATGGCTCTTATCGGACGGATTGACCCCGTCGCTGCCCGCCCCCTTATCGTGGGACTTGTTGCCATCATCCTTGCGACCATCCCCACCATGATCCCGGATCATGTCGAAGTCGAGATTGTTTTTCAGATGGTTGAGAAAGGGCGTCGGAGGTCGGAAAATCGGGGTGGGCGCCGCCGCGCCAAAGGTGACGGAGGTGGCGGTTCCGGGTTCCAACAGGGTGACCGTCTCGCGACCCGCGGCGTCGGAGATGTCGAGAATACCGGAGGTATGCACCACCGTGGTGGAACCGTCCTCGGCGACCTCGCCGGACAACTCGCTCCCACGCACCCCGATCATGGCGGTCGGGGTTTTGATCAGGGAGTGCTGTCCAGGATGCTGAAACGCCAACTCCCCGCTCTGATAGCGGAAAATCCCCCGTGTGACGGTGGCTTCGAACGCGCCCTGCTTTTCAGCCGGGTCGAACTGATATTTATCGAGAACCGCCTGCGCCTGATTGCTCAGTTGGAACTCGGTGCCATCCACGAATCTGAACAGGACCGAGGCGCCTTTGTCGGTCTTGATGACATCCCTGGGGTGGACCGGGCTCCCTTCTTGAAGGGTACGGCTGACGCCATCGGGTCCGGTTGCGGTGACATGGCCCACCAGTTTGGTGCTGGTGCCGATGGTTGGCGCGGGTTCGGCATACATACTCGGTCCGGCGACCAGGGTAACGGGCTTGTCCGGACGCGTCAGGAGTTCCACGGTTTCGGCCTGCAACAGGGCACCGTTGGGAGCCTGAAGCGCCGGTCGCGCAGACTGGGTGAAATAATCCTCCAGCAGAACGCGCTCACCCGTCTCCTTCTGGATGAGCAGATGATCCCCTGTACGCACGAACTCCCCATGAAGCAGGAAATCGGCATCCGGTAACACCTTTGGAGGTGGTGAATTCAACAACGCCTGATTTTTACTCATGGCATACACTCCTTATCCATACATAACATTAAATCAATGCACGCATAATTATCATTTGCATACCATGCAATCATTCAATATCTCGAAAAATTGGCAAATATTGTAAAATCATTTATTTGTTCAACCTCATCGTGTGGATGTCCATCCCATCATTGCTGTGATAGAGTATATTTTATCAAATCTGTTTTGCAAACGATTTATGCTTCTTCAACCATTCCACGGCAACGTTCCAGGGTGTGGCGCGCATCGTCGAACGACGAAAGCTCGAGGCGGAACAGGCCTGTCAGGCGACATGAGAAACTGACCCCCTGGCGACACGAGGAATTGACCCCCTC
>NZ_JBZVFG010000092.1:0-3291 GCF_058402785.1 Candidatus Magnetaquiglobus sp. | reverse complement strand
GCCCTGTCCGCCGAGCGTCATCTGCGCGAACTGGCGGAAGACGCGCACGAGCGTGTCATCGGCTTTGCCGATCTCTATCGGCTGGCCAGTCAGCCTGAACAACCCGTGACGCCGGAGCTGGCCGAGGCGTTGCGGAACAACCCACGTCTGGAGAAGGATCTCCAGCGGTTGGTACATGAGAAAAGCCTGTGTCATTTTCCGCTGCGCGCCGCGGCGGACAGCGGCGAGACCACCTGCCGCGCCGCGCATGGTTTCAAGGTGCAGGTGTTGCCCTCGCAGGTGGCACAAGAGCAGATGTATGTCCGGATTCATCTGGTGGAGGGTCAGTCACGGGTTCCGGGCACGTTGTTCGTGCTGCGGCCTGGTCAGACGCCCATCAAAAGGCTCTTGCCGCCGCCTCGGGATGGTGTTATCCAGATTCTCGAAGAGGGCCAATCCGATCTTGTGCGGGCGATTCAGGATCTGGATTCCGAGATCTATTTGAACACCAGGGGTAGTCTGGAGCCAGCGAAGATCATGCCAATACGTGTGGTGATCGGGACCACATCCGGTCCGAGTGAGGTGCAACGGGTGGCGAAGGAGGCCGAGGGGGTGCGTTCGGTGGTCTGCCGGGATGGCACCTCCGAGGAGCAGCCGATCAGTCGGGAGTATGATGCCTTTGTGCGCAGCCCGACCGGGGTGATCGAGAAGTTGTTCGGTCATTCGGCCTTCCGCATGGATGTGTCGCACAAGATCGAAGCCGGTCGAAGCTGGCAGTTGGGTGCCGTGGTGGCGCACGCTTTGTTCGATGCCGACTCCCTGGCCGGCAGTGGCGACGGGGTGCGCGGCGTGGTGTGGTTGAGCGGCCAGGTGGACAACACCCTGTCGTTGCGTCCGATCGAGAGCATTCGCCGCAAGCTGCAGCACTCACGGGAGTACCTGCTCGAACAGCAGGCCGAAATGGCCAAGAAAGACGGTTTTCTGCTCATCGCCATGCACCCCGCGGATCGGGCGCGGCTGGATGACGAATGGCTGGACGATCAGGGGATGATGGCGTTGCAGCCCTGCCTGATGCCAGTCAAGAAGGTCGAGGAGCTGATCTCCCGATTGGATCTGGAACCGCTTGAACCTACGGGTACGTTCACCAGTCAGCTCGGACAGATGACGCCGAAGCTACCCGAGGATTGGCGGAGCCTATTACGCAGATGGTGGTGGTTGCCGCTGATCGTGGCTCTGGGCACGTGGGCGTGGATGGAGCGCGAGACGCTGCAAACCTGGCTGCGGGAGTTGGGCCAAGTGAGCATGCCAGCCGTGCCGGTGCGGGAGATGCCCAAGGAGGCCGCGACTGTGCCATCGACCCAACCCCCGGTCGCGGAGGGGCAAACCGGCAAAGCAGCCGAGACCACTGCCACCCCGTCCCCGGCCACGGAGAGCAAGGGCGCGACGAAAGAGACAACCCCAGCCCCCTCGGGTCTGGACGCCCGCCATCTGAATGTCTATCTGCACGAGCTGATCCCGAATGGCTGGGGGATCTGCGCGGACCAGCGGTTGAAGGGGCTTCCGTTCGAACGCAATGCCGTGACCATGTTGGAGCCGGACATGTTCCCCCCATCGCGGAATGTCGGCAACCGCCTGTGCGGGCTGGTGTATGGGGTCTCCTATCCGGATGCCGCCGTGCATCTGGCGGTCGGGGTGATTCCCATGGGCCCCTCCGGAGCGATTGGGGAGCCCGTCTGGTCGGCTGCTCCGTTGAAGCCGGCCCCTGCCGGCCAGATGGTGGAGGTGGAGATTCCGATCCAGCCCTGGGTTGAGGCGCGTGCGCATCGGATCGTGGCGTTGGCCTCCAATCAGCCGTGGCACGACTTTCCCGCCGGTCTGGGTCAGGCGCTGGCCGGTCTGAACGATGCGGAGGCGATCCGCGCCGCACTGCAACGCTGGATGGGCGCGGAACAGGCGCAATCCACGGTCTGGCATATGGTGCGGCACGGGGTGACCTCCGGGCCGTGACCCCGCGCCAGGCTCGACCTGAGTACCCAGCCCTTTTGATCGCGGGACGGAGGTTTCTTGACGGCAACGCCAGAACTTCCGTCCCGCATCACGCTGATGTGGATCATCATCTTCAATCCGATCAGGGAAGTGTTCCATGGTTACCGGACGCACAGGATGGTTGGGATGGCTGATGCTGGTGGGATGCTGGCTGTGGAGCATCCCGACCCTGGCGCGCGCCGACACCCTGGAGGATCTGGCGACGGACCTGCACACCGCGCTGCGTCGCATGGCCGGCGACTCCCCCCTCAAGGTCACCCTCTCCACGGTCACGGACCAGCAGTACCAGGTCACCTGCCAACCCTTGAGCGATGCGCTGCGCGCCGGTCTGACCGCTGCCTTCGACCGGCTTGGCGCGGAGCGGTTCACCTGGGTGGATGAGCGCACCCCTTATGATCTCTCCCTCCAGCTCACCTGGGAAAAACTGCCGGGACGCCGGATGCTCCTGGATGCGAAACTGAAGGATCTGCGTCCCGGTCACACGGGAACCCAATCCCGACAACGCACCCTCGCCACCTCCGGGCTCTCCGAGGCGGCACGACGCTGCCTGTTCGACGCGGAACCGGTGGAACGCGCCATCCGTGCTGGTCGTCCGCTGCTGATGCGTTCCGCCCCCCTGGTGACCGCGCGCGAGGACATGAGGGACAGCAAAGAAGGCAATCCCGTCGAGATCCAACCCGGCGCCCGCCTGTGGGTGGAAGCACGCATCCTGGAGCCCGATGGGGATGGCTCTGACGGGAACTGGTGGCTGGTGCGCCTGGAACAGGATGATCTGGCTATGCCGGGAGGGCGCGTGCGTGCCGGTTTCGTGCATGGTCATCTCGGTGCGAAACGGCGGGTGGTGCTGCATCTGGAGGGCGCTCCCGAACTGACCGCCCACGCCCAGGCAGGCGTCGAACGCGGCCTAGTGCGCCCCCTTGGTCACGAGCTGGTGAGCGCAAGCGGTCTGGAACCGGACAACGCGCTGCATCTGTTCGTAACCGTGCGCCCTCCCGTGGAACGCCGACAGGGCACCGAGTACCAGGCCGCCGAGGTGACGGTGACGCTGCGCGCCGAGGATCGGGCGGTGAATCCGGTGGTCCAACTGGGACCGGTCACCTGGCCCGAAAGCGGCTTTTTCACTGCGCCGGAAGGGCGGCAGGGGGCCGCCGAGTTGGCTGCGGAACGAGCGGCGGAAGAGGCGGCGCGGCAGTTGCGCGTGGCGATGGAACAGTGTCAGGCGACATGAGAAACTGACCCCCTGACGACACGAAGAATTGACCCCTC
>NZ_JBZVFG010000091.1:0-4148 GCF_058402785.1 Candidatus Magnetaquiglobus sp. | reverse complement strand
CACATTCCAAACTGGGTGCGGTTTAGCGCCTCCTCCACCCATTTTTTTCGCCCCCATCCGCAAAAAATCACCGCCTCCGCGCATAGAAGGGTGTGTCATCCACATCCATCCGCTGGAGCGTGCCATGATCCTTATCCTCAGAAAACTGCCATTCAAACGCATCATAAGGAGAAAAGCGATGAAATACCTGCTCATGCCCATTCTGCTCGTCTTGGCCCTGCTGGCTGGGGCGGTGTTGCAATCCACGGCGCGCCTCGCGCTGGGCGGTCCAACGGTGGTGGACAAGGTGGTGGAGGTGGTGCTCGAAGAGGGGCAAAAGGTGGTGGAGTTGCCGGTGAAAAGTCAGACCCTGCAACCGGTCGTGCGCTGATCCCAGCGCACCCATGGGAGGAACCGTGTTCACGCAGGGGGTCAACGGGGTGTGGGGAGCGGATGCGCTGTTCATCGGCCTGGTCACGGTGGTGCTCATCGCACGGATCAAGCATCTGCACTGTCGGGGACTGTGGTGCGCGGCACTGGTGAATTTCGTCGGGGTGGTGCTGCACGAAACCGCCCACTACGCGGTCGCCCTCTTGCTGGGAGGGCGACCCACCCGCTTCTCGGTGTGGCCCCGACATACCCCCCAAGGCTATCTGTTCGGTCAGGTGACCTGCAGCCGTATCCATCCCCTCAACGCCGCACCCATCGCACTGGCGCCGCTGCTGCTGCTGTGGGTGGCCGGGTGGATCGCGCACCATTTCTTTCTCTACTTTCCCAGGCAGTGGCCCCATGCGCTGCTCTATCTGTTCCTGCTGGTCGTGGTCATCGAAAACGCCTTGCCCTCGCTGCCCGACTGGCGGTTGGCCTGGCGGCATCCCCTGGGGCTGCTGGTCTGGTGCGGCGCGCTGCTCGGATGGATGCTCCTGGCCTGAAACACAACGCTTCATCAACCCTCATGACAAGGAGTGACGCACATGTTGGCCGAATCGCACAACTGGTGGATCCTGATCCCTGCCGGCATGCTGGCCCTGATCGGCGTGGTCAAGCTGATGCAGACCGGGATGGTTTTCTTGTTCTGGGCCTTACTGGTGGTGGCGGGCGCCGGGGGCATGCACTACGGTTGGACCCACGGGGAGATCGATCCGGCGCGGCTCGTCTCCATGCAGACCTTGACCGATGGGCTGCGGGCCCTGTCCCAATGGGAGCTGAACGGCTGGCTGGAGCGGGCCAGGGATCTCCAACAGCACTGGAACGAAACCCTTTCCCAACCCTCGACCTCCGCACCCACCAAAGCCCAAGCCGTACCCCAACCCGCGCCAACCCTTCAACCCGTTCCCGCACGGCAATCCGAGCCCCAACCCGCGCCCCAACCCACGTTCGAACCGGTCAAGCCGTTCAGGCCCGCTCTCCCGGAAACCCCTGTCACGAGCGCGCCCATTCCGGTTCAGCCGGTTCCCGGAGGCCGTTTTCGCTAGGTCGGAACATTATTCACGCCACGAGCGCGGGTGACCGGGAAAAAATCCACCGTCTCTCCGCATAGATCAGGGTATCATCCACCCTTGATGGCCCATAAGGAGACCTTTCATGACCAACATGACACATCGCATCACCGTTTTGCCGACCCGCTTGCCCCCCGTGGGCCTCTCCGTGGTACTCCTGCTGCTCACGGGTTGCGCCTCGGCGCCGCCGCCCGATCCGATGGAGAGCTGGAGGAATCCGGAGTTTCAGGAGCAGTGGAACCGCTGCATCCGCGAGGGCTCCGGGGAGAGTTTCTGCTCGGCCACGTTTCGCAAGACCGATCCCACCCCATCGGGCGGGTCGCTGGTCACCGAGGGGCAGTTCGTGCGCAAGAACGCCCCACCGGAGAAGTCACCAGGGGGAGATGGGGTGCTGGTGGTGGTGACCGAACCCAAGGAGAGCCCCAAGCCGCAACCGGCCAAGCCCTACGTCAACCCGGACGCCAAAAAACCACCCTCCACCCCGAAGACAACCGCGGCCAAACCCGCCAAACCGAAACAACCAACCTCGCAACCGACGCCGATCACCGGCACCCCCGCGCCGCCGGCCCCACGGGAGAGCATCACCGTCACGCCCTGCCTGGATGAGGACAAGAAGAACTCCCGTCAGATCCAGGAGAACATCCAATCCCTGCGCGGCTCCTTGCGGGAGTGGATGCGCAGTCGTGGCGACCAGTAACCCCTTTTGGTTCAAGAAAGGTTCCCATGAGTCAACTGTCTGCCGAACAACAGCTCATCGAAGACCGCAAAGGTCCGGAACTGCGCGAGATCCTGCGCACGATCCGGGAATCCGAGAGCCAGGGAGAGCCTCGTTTCACCTACGAGACCTGGAAAAAGCTGGGACAAACCATCGCAACGCGCAATTTCGCCTCCCCGCTCTGGGAGTTGAGCCACATGGTGCGCATCGCCGAAGCCTGCTCGCCGGAGCAGGGTCAATTCTTAGGACTGTTCTACGAGGTGGAATGGGCGCGACCCGAGGGGTTCCGGGGTTATTTGCAACGGAACCTGCCGCGTTCCGCGCGACCGCCGATGCGGTTGACCCCGAAAGGGGTGGAGATCGCCTACCAGGATCAACCGTTCACGGTCTGGTTTCAGCGCATGCCGTATCTCACGGCTTTGCTGGAGTTTCTGTTCATCACCGGTAGCTATGACGCATGGGGCGAACCGTTTCGCGAGATGCTGGCCGCCGCGCCCACCCGGCAAGCCACTTCGGCATGCGCATCGGCCCTCCGCATCCATCTCAACCGGTATCTGGACGCGCATCTGCCCAAGGAGACCAAGCAGCGCAAGTTCCGTCGCCTGATCGCGTTCATGGAGGCGCGCCATGGAGGGGACTTCTCCAATGCCGATTTTCAGGATGAGGTGGTCCTCGACTACTGGAGGCAAGAGCGCGCCGACCCGAACGAACAACGGGAGGAGTCCATGGTGACGTTTCGCAACGTGGCCAAGGGCTTCATGGATCTCTTCCGCGCTCTGGAGCGGGCGGTCCAGATGAACCGCATCCAGACGCCCCACTCTGCCGAGGCGGTATTGGGATCCTGGGAACGGATCGGGGAGTCCCAAAACGATCCGGAAGAGACGAAATACGATCCCTGGGAAGAGGAGAACACCCTTTGGGAAGCGGAAAACGACGCCGTGGAGGCCGGATACGATCCTCTGGAGGAGGATGAGGTCTCAGAGGACGCGAAAGATCCTCTGGAGAAGAGATACGATCCTTTAGAGAGGGCGCTCACCAGCGAGGCCGAGTACGAGACTCAAGACGGCACGATGACCCATGCCCCGCATCTGGCCCTGGAGGATCCGCCGATGAAACGGATCAAGTTTTTGAACAACATCGAGAAGGAGGATCTCGAATTCTGTCTGCATGATCACCGTGCGGCCTTACAGATGCCACGCACGGTCTGGCGCTGCGAGGTGTTCTGTCCGGCGCAGAAACGAATCGGCAATCTTCCACGCACGATTGCCGTGGAGGATCTGTCGGAAATGATCGGACAGAGTATCGAGGAGAGCTACGAGGTACGTTTCAACAAGCTCGGAGAACATCTGGCGACGTTGGAGCGCACCCGGAACGCCTTGCTGCATATCCTGTTGAAAGCGCAAAGGCGCGAGGCGCTCGGCTGGTTGCTGGAGTTGTGTCCAGTGGGCGATCTGGAAGCCTTTGGAAAGAAGTGGACCACGGTCAAGGATGAAAACGGGCAAATTCAGACCCTGTCGCGTCAGGAGACGCTCCAGAGGATCGATCCGGACCCATGGCGGGCCAAGCAAAGGATTGCCCAAATCTTTCTCGACATGACCGCCAAACCGGAGCTGTTCGGGCCGAAGTTGAGCGCCTGGTTGGCGCAATGCAAGAGCGATTATCAGAAGATCAACCGTCAGGGATTCAAACGCGCGGATGCCGACGACGCGGAGGTTATAGAAGGTTTTGTCCAGGCCATTCCCCATCTCAAGCAGACGCTGCGCATGGTGACGGCTTACCATGCCCGTGTGACCCGGATGGCCGGGACGGACACACAACGACACGAGATGTTTCGACAGGATCGCGAGATCTTTACCCGGAAATTCATTGAACTCTATGAAGGAGTCACCCCATGATCACCTGGAACCGGATGGAGCCTTCCCGTCGGAAGGCCGCCGAAGCCATGTTTTGTGCCC
>NZ_JBZVFG010000090.1:0-4371 GCF_058402785.1 Candidatus Magnetaquiglobus sp. | reverse complement strand
ACAATGTAGCTAACGGAAATAATCTAAAACTCCATGTCCCGCTGAACCAACACACGTTTTGATAACTCTTGATCCGACATTTGGGCGTGCCGTTGTTCGTTTTCGTAAGCTTTTCTGCGGTCTATCTTGCTTTTTTCCATGGTTTCATCAAAATCATTGGTTTGTGTCCACAGTTTCAAATCTCTGGCAGCCTTGGCTAGCACAGGCTCCTGAAATAGAGCTTCCAGACTTGCTTTCAGGTCGGGTGGCAAGGATTCTGTTGAACCATGAGATAGGCAGTTGCTCATTTTTGAAGTGGCTCCTGTGTGATGGAAAGGGTTGGACTGATTGCTCAGCATCAGTCAGAAGCACAAATCGGCCCATGTCGGGTGACAAATTTGTACCATGCAAAACCATTTCCGGTTGAGATGGGCGTCAACAGAAAACCAACGACACCGTTTACAACAAAAGTTAACACGGAAAAGTTTTTGCAAATATTTTTTTAAAATATTTCTTGGTGTCAGAGGTGTCAAGCATAAATAGACGTTGCGTGAAAATTTTCAATACAGATTAAAATTATTCATAATTGCCACAAAAATGACTTATTTGTTTTTCTTTAGGGTTCTGAAACACATATTAATGGTTAATATTGAAAACCTGTTAAATTTGTATAAACTTTAAATTTTATATAAATGATTAATTGCCGTATAAACATCGATCTCTTGTATGGTGTGACGAGATTATTCGGTTTAGTATATTAATGTAAGTCAGATATCTTTCTGTTTTATAAAAATTTTAGTGTATGACGCTTTTGCTGTCAAGCGGAGGCCATTCACCATTAATCACGGTTTGCTCTGTCAGAATTGAAAAGTCACGATTTTTTTGAGTTGATTCACCTGGGGTTGCTCTGATGCGTTAAAAATGCCTTGTTGTCCGGCCATCGGTTGGCTTAATCTGTACGTTTGAATCTTGTTCATTCCGCTCGCCATTTCCTGGTTGGAGAACCGCGATGTCCGCGCAAACCCTGTTTCACAAGATCTGGAATGCCCATGTGATCCGTTCCGAGCCGGACGGCACGTCGTTGTTGTACGTGGATCGTCATCTGGTCCACGAGGTGACCAGTCCGCAGGCCTTTGAGGGGCTGCGTCTGGCGGGTCGCAAGGTGTTTCGTCCGGGACAGACCTTCGCGGTGCCGGATCACAACGTGCCGACCCGTGATCTGGAACTCGGCATCCGTGATCCGGTTTCGCGTCTTCAGGTCGAGACCCTGAACGCCAATTGCGCCGAATTCGGCGTCACCGAGTACGGGCTGGGCGATCCGCGTCAGGGGGTGGTGCATGTCATGGCCCCGGAACAGGGGATCACCCTGCCCGGCTTCATCGTGGTGTGCGGCGACTCCCATACAGCCACCCACGGCGCTTTCGGCGCGCTGGCTTTCGGCATCGGCACCTCCGAGGTGGAACATGTTCTGGCCACCCAGACCCTGCCGCAGAAAGAGCCTCGCACCATGCGCATCACCGTGGAAGGCGCGCTGCCTTTCGGCGTCACCGCCAAGGATGTGATCCTGCACATCATCGGCGCCATCGGTACCGCGGGCGGAACCGGCCATGCCGTCGAATTCGCGGGCGAGGCGATTCGCTCCCTCTCCATGGAGGGGCGCATGACCCTCTGCAACATGGCCATCGAGGGCGGTGCACGCGCCGGCATGGTGGCGGTGGACGAGAAGACCCTGGCTTATCTGTGCGATCGTCCGTTGGCTCCCAAGGGGGCGCTGTGGGATCGGGCGGTCGGGCAGTGGCGGCAGTTGCACTCTGACGAGGGGGCCGTTTTTGACCGGGAGTTGACCTTCCAGGCCGCCGACATCGCGCCGCAGGTCACCTGGGGCACCTCCCCGGAGATGACCCTGCCGGTGACCGGTCGGGTGCCGGATCCGGCTGCCGAGAGCCATCCGGTCAAGCGCGGTTCCATCGAGAAGGCATTGATCTACATGGGGCTTGAGGCTGGCAAAGCGTTGACCGGGATCCCGGTCGATAAAGTGTTCATCGGCTCCTGCACCAACGGACGCATCGAGGATCTGCGCGCGGCGGCGGCCATGGTGCGGGGACGGCGCAAGTCCGACACGGTGAAGCTGGCGATGGTGGTGCCCGGCACCGGACTGGTGCGGGCCCAGGCCGAGGAGGAGGGGTTGGATCGGGTTTTTCTGGATGCCGGATTCGAGTGGCGCATGCCGGGTTGTTCCATGTGCCTGGCCATGAATGACGACATCCTGCAACCGGGGGAACGGTGCGCTTCGACCTCGAACCGCAACTTCGAGGGGCGGCAGGGTCCGGGCGGGCGCACCCATCTGGTCAGTCCGGCCATGGCCGCGGCGGCGGCGATCGCCGGTCATTTCGTCGATATCCGCGTGGCTCCCTGGGCCGACGCCTGATCTGGTCATTCACCGAAGGGAGTTTTCGCTCATGGAACCATTCAAGACTCTGACCTCCATCGTGGCCCCGCTCGATCGGGCCAATGTGGATACCGACGCCATCATCCCCAAGCAGTTCCTCAAATCGATCCGGCGTACCGGTTTCGGTCCCAATCTGTTCGACGAGTGGCGTTATCTGGATCGGGGCGAGCCCGGTCAATCCTGCGAGGGGCGGCCACTCAATCCCGATTTCGTGCTCAACCAGCCCCGCTATCAGGGGGCGGAGATCCTTTTGTCGCGCGAGAACTTCGGTTGCGGCTCGAGCCGTGAGCATGCCCCGTGGGCTCTGCTCGGATACGGTTTCCGGGTGATCATCGCCCCGAGTTTCGCGGATATTTTCTTCAACAACTGCTTCAAGAACGGGATTCTGCCGGTCCGGTTGCCGGCGGAGGTCGTCAACGGGCTCTTTGACGCGGTTGCCGCGCGCGAGGGGTATCGGCTCACCGTCGATCTGCCGGCCCAGACGGTCACCACGCCGGATGGCATCGCTCACGCCTTCGAGGTGGATCCGTTCCGCAAGCACTGTCTGCTCAATGGCCTGGACGACATCGGCCTGACTCTGGAACATCGGGGTCAGATCGAGGCGTTCGAGTCGCAACGTCGCCAATCGGCGCCCTGGGTTTTTGTCGCGTGAGAGGGGTCTGAAATCATGGAGAAGAGCATCTATCTGTTGCCCGGCGATGGCATCGGCCAGGAGATCATGGCCGAAGCGGTCAAGATTCTCGACTGGGTGCAAGGCCAAGGGTTGGCATCCCTCAAGATCACCGAAGGGTTGATCGGCGGCACCGCCTATGATCGGACCGGCACCCCGTTGCCGGCGGCCACGGTTGCCGAGGCCAAGGCGGCGGATGCCGTGCTGTTGGGCGCGGTTGGCGGGGTGAAGTGGGAGGCCCTCGATTATGCGGTGCGTCCGGAGCGTGGGTTGCTCGGCATTCGCAAGGAGTTGGATCTTTATTGCAACCTGCGTCCGGCCCAGGTTTTTCCGCAGCTGGCCAATGCTTCGACCTTGAAGCCCGAGGTGGTCGCCGGAATCGACATCATGGTGGTGCGGGAGCTTTCCTCCGGGATCTATTTCGGGCAGCCGCGCGGGGTCGAGACCCTGCCGGATGGTCGCAAGAAGGGGGTGAACACCGAGGTTTACTACACGGACGAGATCGTGCGCGTGGCCAAGCGGGCTTTCGAGATCGCCGGCAAGCGTTCCGGGCGGCTCTGTTCGGTGGACAAGGCCAACGTGCTCGAGTGTACCGAGTTGTGGCGCAAGACGGTGATCGAGGTGGGGTCGGACCATCCTGGCATCGCGTTGTCGCATATGTATGTGGACAACGCCGCGATGCAGTTGATTCGCAATCCGCGTCAGTTCGACGTGATTTTGACCACCAATCTGTTCGGGGATATCCTGTCGGACGAGGCGAGCATGTTGACCGGTTCCATCGGCATGTTGCCTTCGGCGTCGTTGGGCGATCGGAGTGCGTTGTATGAACCGATTCACGGTTCTGCCCCGGACATCGCCGGCATGGGGGTGGCCAATCCGTTGGCGATGATTCTTTCCGTGGCGATGATGTTCAAGTATACGTTGAACCTGCCGGAGGTGGCGGATCGGATCGAGCGTGCGGTGCATCGGGTGTTGGATGCCGGGTTGCGTACGGCGGACATCATGCAGGAGGGGATGACCAAGGTCGGGACCGTGGCCATGGGCGATGCGGTGGTCAAGGCGTTGGCGTAGAAAGGGTTCGAACCGTTAGCGACCGGGGGCCGAAGGTCTCTGACAATCGTTACGGGGGCCCGGGGGCCGAAGGTCCCCGGCGGAGGTTCGGAGGCAGAGCCTCCGAGGTTCTGCTTTTGACTTTGCCGTTGATTCTCTCCTTTGACGTTAGGGCGTGTTGACATTCAATAATTTGATCCATATCCTGTCTCGCAGGAGGTGA
>NZ_JBZVFG010000089.1:0-5041 GCF_058402785.1 Candidatus Magnetaquiglobus sp. | reverse complement strand
GTGGGACCAAGCCTGCGTCGAGCGGGACCAAGCCTGCGTCGAGCGGGACCAAGCCTGCGTCGAGCGGGACGAAACCGGCCTTGAGCGGGACGAAGCCTGCGTCGAGCGGGACGAAACCGGCGTCGAGCGGGACGAAACCGGCGTCGAGTGGGACCAAGCCGGCCTCGAGTGGGACCAAGCCTGCGTCGAGCGGGACCAAGCCTGCGTCGAGCGGGACCAAGCCGGCCTCAAGCGGGACCAAGCCTGCGTCGAGCGGGACGAAACCGGCCTCGAGCGGGACGAAACCGGCGTCGAGCGGAACCAAGCCTGCGTCGAGCGGAACGAAACCGGCCTCGAGCGGAACAAAACCGGCCTCGAGTGGGACCAAGCCGGCCTCGAGCGGGACGAAGCCTGCGTCGAGCGGAACCAAGCCTGCGTCGAGCGGAACCAAGCCTGCGTCGAGCGGGACCAAGCCTGCGTCGAGCGGAACGAAACCGGCCTCGAGCGGAACAAAACCGGCCTCGAGTGGGACCAAGCCGGCCTCGAGCGGGACGAAGCCTGCGTCGAGCGGGACCAAGCCTGCGTCGAGCGGAACCAAGCCTGCCTCGAGCGGGACGAAGCCTGCGTCGAGCGGAACGAAACCGGCGTCGAGCGGAACGAAACCGGCGTCGAGCGGGACGAAACCGGCGTCGAGCGGAACGAAACCGGCGTCGAGCGGGACGAAGCCTGCGTCGAGTGGGACCAAGCCTGCGTCGAGCGGAACCAAGCCTGCCTCGAGCGGGACCAAGCCTGCCTCGAGTGGGACCAAGCCTGCGTCGAGCGGAACGAAACCTGCGTCGAGTGGGACGAAACCGGCGTCGAGCGGGACGAAACCGGCCTCGAGTGGGACCAAGCCTGCGTCGAGCGGGACCAAGACTGCCTCGAGCGGGACCAAGCCTGCCTCGAGCGGGACGAAACCGGCGTCGAGTGGGACGAAACCGGCCTCGAGTGGGACCAAGCCTGCGTCGAGCGGAACGAAGCCTGCCTCGAGCGGGACCAAGCCTGCGTCGAGCGGGACGAAACCGGCGTCGTCGGTGTGTACGAAGCCTGCGTCGTCAATGCACACGAAGCCTGCGTCGTCAATGCACACGAAGCCTGCGTCGTCAATGCACACGAAACCGGCGTCGTCAATGCACACGAAGCCTGCGTCGTCGTCGCACACGAAACCGGCGTCGTCGGTGTGTACGAAACCGGCGTCGTCAATGCACACGAAACCGGCGTCGTCAATGCACACGAAGCCTGCGTCGTCAATGCACACGAAACCGGCGTCGTCAATGCACACGAAACCGGCGTCGTCAATGCACACGAAACCGGCGTCGTCGGTGTGTACGAAACCGGCGTCGTCAATGCATACCCAACCGCCATCTTCAGGGCATTCCGGAGTGCATCCGACCTGTGCGCCGCATCCGGAACCGACGCATGCGCCTGAGCCTACCTGTGCGCCGGAACCTACCTCCTGTGCGCCGGAACCGACACATGCGCCTGAGCCTACCTGTGCGCCGGAACCGACGCATGCGCCTGAGCCTACCTGTGCGCCGGAACCTACCTGTGCGCCGGAACCGACGCATGAGCCTGTTCATCAGGATGGCGTGTCGTTGCACGGTACGTCCAAGAACGATCTGATGGTTGGAACCTCTGGAGATGATCACCTCTGGGGTGGAAATGGCAACGACACCTTCCTGGGCAGGGGGGGTGATGATGATATGTTTGGTCAGGCTGGCAATGACCTGTTCATTTTTGGCAATGCCCAGAGTGCCACGGTGGATGGAGGTCAAGGCAAGTGGACGGACATCATCGACTTGACCGATAAGTCGCTCTCCATGACCGGCCACTACGATGGTGGGTGGACTGCGCATGTTGACGATCATACGGTTACGGTGACCAACGCCACGCAGCATGGTGTGCTCGATCATCTGGACAATGCATCCGGCTCGATCACGTTCAATGCGACCGGTGATGTGATTCACTTTCAGAACATCGACAAGATCGAGTGGTGACGAACTTGAGAATCTGCCGTGAAACTCCCGCAAGGGAGGTTCACGGCAGGGTGGGGCTTCCCATCAGGTAAGGCACCCAAACAAAAAATGGCCTGGAGAGCATATCTCCAGGCCATTTTGTTTGGGTGCGCCCGGCTGTCCGGTGGTGTGGGAGAACGGCGGGGTGCTCTGCCTTTCCATACCCTGATTGTTACAGAGAGATTTCGATACGGCGTTGCGATGTCCGTCGTTGCACACAAGTCGTATGCCGAGTTGCTCGGGTCGTTGCGTCATTTCTGATGAAGGGACGCTGCCACGATATGTCAATGCACGGTTTGGGACACTGTGATCGTCATGCCAACCAGAAGGCCGCCTGGAATCGTGTTCCAGGCGGCCTTCTGGTTGGTAAGATTGTATGATGGGGTGCCTCCCGACCGGGATGGATCTCCCTGATGGGTGCCTCCCGACCGGATGGATCTCCCTGATGGGTGCTCCCCGACCGGGTGGATCTCCCTGATGGGGGGTCCCCGACCGTGGATCTCCCTGATGGGAGTTCCACGGTAAATGACGAGGATTGGTCGTTACGACGCGAAATGGCTGGCCACGAAGTCCCAGTTGACCAGGTTCCAGAACGCTTCGACATACTTGGGACGCGCATTGCGGAAATCGATGTAGTAGGCATGCTCCCAGACATCACAGGTCAGCAGCGCGGTTTTTCCCTCGGTCATGGGGGTGGCTGCATTGCTGGTACTCATCAGGTCCAACGAACCATCCGGATTTTTGACCAGCCAGGCCCATCCGGAACCAAAGGTTCCAATGGCGGTGTTGGTGAAACGCTCCTTGAAGGTCTCGAAAGAGCCGAATTTGGCGTTGATGGCATCGGCGAGCGCGCCGGTCGGGGCGCCACCGCCACCGGGGGTCAGGCAGTTCCAGTAGAAGGTGTGGTTCCAGACCTGGGCCGCGTTGTTGAACAATCCTCCCGACGAACTCTTGATGATCTCTTCCAGGGATTTTTCCTGATCCGGCGTGCCGTCGATCAGCTTGTTGAGATTGGTGACATAGGTTTGATGATGCTTGCCGTGATGGAATTCCAGGGTTTCGGCGGAAATATGGGGCTCCAGGGCATTCGGTGCATAGGGCAAGGGGGGCAGTTGAAAGCTCATCGTCATCATCCTTCTTGTTGGCGTGAATGCTGGGGATGTGCGGACATCCCGAAATCGCGATTATCGATCATGATACCTCAATATGGAGGCGGTTTCCATACGGCAATGTGGCTGACATGTAAATTATTTTTTAGTTATGTTATTGAGTCTGAATCATAACAATTAGACGAATTTATTCATATTCTTATTCTTTAGCTCAAAGTTATACTGTTCATGTAAGCATTTAATATCGTTTATCCCAGACATCACAGGTCAGCAGCGCGGTTTTTCCCTCGGTCATGGGGGTGGCTGCATTGCTGGTACTCATCAGGTCCAACGAACCATCCGGATTTTTGACCAGCCAGGCCCATCCGGAACCAAAGGTTCCAATGGCGGTGTTGGTGAAACGCTCCTTGAAGGTCTCGAAAGAGCCGAATTTGGCGTTGATGGCATCGGCGAGCGCGCCGGTCGGGGCGCCACCGCCACCGGGGGTCAGGCAGTTCCAGTAGAAGGTGTGGTTCCAGACCTGGGCCGCGTTGTTGAACAATCCTCCCGACGAACTCTTGATGATCTCTTCCAGGGATTTTTCCTGATCCGGCGTGCCGTCGATCAGCTTGTTGAGATTGGTGACATAGGTTTGATGATGCTTGCCGTGATGGAATTCCAGGGTTTCGGCGGAAATATGGGGCTCCAGGGCATTCGGTGCATAGGGCAAGGGGGGCAGTTGAAAGCTCATCGTCATCATCCTTCTTGTTGGCGTGAATGCTGGGGATGTGCGGACATCCCGAAATCGCGATTATCGATCATGATACCTCAATATGGAGGCGGTTTCCATACGGCAATGTGGCTGACATGTAAATTATTTTTTAGTTATGTTATTGAGTCTGAATCATAACAATTAGACGAATTTATTCATATTCTTATTCTTTAGCTCAAAGTTATACTGTTCATGTAAGCATTTAATATCGTTTATGTGACGGATCAAAGGAGATGCCGATGTTAAGTCCGGAGGAGTTGAAGAGTCGCAAGTTTGCAACCACGCTCGCAGGTGAAGATTTGTTGACCAATCGCAGCCATGCCGTCATGGAGGGAAGCACCCAGCATTTCTATCTGGGATATGCCTATCCGGGGAGTGGCGAGGCGGATCCGGTCTGGATGATCAAGAGGATCAGTCTGTTCGAGGATGGCACCACGGCCACGAAGTTTGCCGCGGGTGAGGCGCGTTTCGACCAGGCATGGTCCGACCATGTATCCCTGACCTATGCGTGATGGAGGTGTGTCATGTCCAGATTCGAGTTCAATCCCATGACCGGTAAGCTAAACCAAGTCAACGATGCCGTGGATTTTGGGGCGGCTTTTCGCGGATTTCACGATGCCGTGACCGTGTATGCGGTTGGTGATGTGGTGATGGAAAATGGTTTGATTTACGTGTGCAGGCAGGTTGGAAGTGGCCATGCGCCCGCCACGTCTGGCGAGTACTGGCAGCAATTGGCGTTGCAGGGTCCGCAAGGTCCGCAAGGTTCGCAAGGTCCGCAAGGGGAACCTGGCGATCCGGGAGAGACGGGGCCGCAAGGCTTGGCGGGTCCGAGTGGTGCGATGGGTCCGCAAGGTCCGCAAGGGGAGGCGGGTCCGCAAGGGGTACAGGGAGGCGTGGGTCCGCAAGGGGCGCAGGGTGTGCAAGGGGAGCCGGGTCCGCAAGGGGCCACCGGTCCACAGGGACCACAAGGACCACAAGGGGCCACCGGTCCCCAAGGGATTCCAGGTCCGCAACGCTGGTATCAGGGTTCGGGTGTCCCATCGGACGCGATCGGCGCCCAATTCGATCTTTATCTGCGCGGCGACAACGGCCATGTCTACGAAAAGAGTATTTCCACCTGGAGCGACACAGGGATCAACATCAAGGGG
>NZ_JBZVFG010000088.1:0-5711 GCF_058402785.1 Candidatus Magnetaquiglobus sp. | reverse complement strand
AATGACCGCTTCGGAGAGGTGACACGGCCTTCGTTGCGAATTGTGCAGTGGTCTCCAAGGTGATCGCCTCCGCTGGATAACCTTTGGATAACCGCTTTGCCCCAAGCCATGTCTGGTTTCCCCGGGGGACTGTTATCCTCTGAAGATTTAGTCTAATTATTTCGAAGGGTATTAACCCAGTAGCCTTGCTTCTAAGCAGCCGGCCGGGGGTTCGAGTCCTCCCTGGCGCGCCAGGAATTTCGAAAAGGGGTCAGGCCTTTGGTGCCTGACCCCTTTTTTCTGTACGGAGAGCCATGTTGGCTGACGTTGCAAGCAAGTGCTCGAAAATATTGTTGATTGGTGACTGGATTGGGCAGGTGGGCGGTGCGGAATCATGGACAAGGCGCTCGCTGGCCGCATAAAAGCCAAAAGAACACCCGCATGCAGGTGCCCCTCGCGGTTGATCGCCACCGCTCTGGGGCTCAAGGCCCGCAGCAGGACCGCTACTGTTTCTTGAATGCCCCGCTGGTCACTTTTCCGCCATCCACATAAACGGCCTGAAGCACCCCATCCTTGAATTGAAAGATTTCCGTCTCTGTGGAGCCGCACTTGCTGTTCTGCACCTCTCTCTGAATAAACCTCACCTGACCATTCTCGGAAACAACATCACCTTTGTATGTGTTGCTCGTTGTATTCGCCATTGAGCAAGAAAACCAATCGGAGCTGTTGACGAATTTTGACGCCGTATACAAGTTGAATTTCAAGCGGCCAGGATTGGCCGGGTCAGCAAAAATTTCATACGTATAACTAGCCGCGTAGCGCTTTCCGTTCTTGTTGGAGATCATGTACTCGCCAAGCCACTTTCCGATCAGAGCTATCTCCGGCCCTTGCAACTGAGGCTGCGGCGACTGTTTGGCGGACGTGGGCTTGACTGTCGCCCCATGAACCGCCTTGGACGACTTTGATGCGGACGCGCCGCGCTGTTTTTCTGGATTGCCGTTCTTGTCGACCTCAACCAGTTTGCCGTTGATCTCCTTGAAATAATACCTTGCAGTGCGGCTAGGGCAACATCGAGCATCATTTGGGCCCCAGTCTGGCATGTCGACTTCAATAAAACCATTGTCGAACCGGACAAATTTTTTAATCGCGGCATCAGGTCCGAGATCGCACGACGCAACAACGTTCGCCATGCCATTCTTCATACGGACAAGATAGAGGCTGTATGCATAGTGAACAATTGGAAATTCACCGGATGAAATGCATACAACGGCATCCTGCGTCCCATCCTGTGACGCTTCGCCGATGACGAACTTGTCGATGAACGCCCGTTCATATTCGTCAGGTGCTTGAAAAGATCCACCCTTGAAAACAAATGTGTCGTATTTTAGGTTGCCAAGAGTTTCCTTTGTTATTCCGCCTGCTGCAAGCGCGTTTTCAATCAGGCAGCATGAAAATAATACAACGAAGGAAAATAATGCCGCTCTGAAGCCACGATTCACCATGACAACGCCCTCCACGAGCACAAGATAAATAAGATGCATTGAATGTTGAAGATTACAAAATGCCGTAATCCGAAACCATGAAAAGGACGCCTGTGATCCGCCAATGCATCAACAGGCGCGCGGATGCTCTCCCGGGTTACACACATTCATTGCAGGGCAAACATCCTCAGATTGAGCGCAACGCCTGCCCCTCGATCCTCAAACGGGCCGCATCCGGCTGACGGTCACTGCGGATCAGGACCAGGTGCTGCCGGACGTACCCTGGACCGAGGGTGTGGGCAACTCAAACCTCCTCCTGCATTACGACCAGAAGAATGCCTTGAGACTCCTCGTTGCGCAACTTGACAATGATCTGCTGTGTCGGGAGCGCACGATCCGACCGATTCAGGCGGAACACGATCTGACCGAACGGCAGAGTCTCCGAGAGGAGAACCTGCCCGTCCCCTTTTCCTTCCTGCACAGGGAGTGACAGAATCCACTGATGGTCAGTCCGATGAGCCTGCTCAAGGTCCGGGGGCCTGGCGGCCGTGCTCGGCGGCGCGGTCATGAGGGATTGACTAAGCCGCCCGCGTTCGTATGATGGAACATTAACTTCTTCGGAGGAATCATGACCCGATTGGTTGCCCTTGCCCTGTTTGGCGTCGTTGCCCTGGTGGGCGTTGCCGTTGCTGCCGGGAAGTACGACGGGCACTTCGGCGATATCGACAAGAACGGCGACAAGATCATCGTCAAGGAGGAGTTCGTGGAGTTCTTCAAGGCCAACGGCGATCCTGCCGGGGCCTTCGTGCTCATCGACGTGGACAAGTCCGGCGGCATCGACCACGACGAATGGCACGCCTTCAAGAAGGCGCACGGCTACGGACACAAGGACGAGGGGCACGCCGGGGACAAGAAGTAGCCAGGGCTGGCGATATCCACGCGATCCAAACAAATGGGGAGAGGCCTTCTGGCCCCTCCCCTGTTCATTGATGCGGGTTGCTCGATCCTGGGCGCTGCCCAGCGAGGGAAGCTTCTGGATCGTCTCCTTACGTCCAAGTAGGTGCCCAAGAAAACCCTAGGGCAATCCAAGGGGGGAAAATCGGTTCCTAGAGGTCTATTGGAAGAACGCGTCCGTCCGATAGGCATTTCACAAGGAGGCGGTCATGTCGCTGGTCATCAACCACAATCTCATGGCCATGAACGCGGCGCGGAACCTCTCCCAGTCCTACGGGGAGCTGGGGGTGTCCACCCGCCGCCTCTCCTCGGGCCTGCGTGTGGGCACGGCCGCAGACGACGCCGCCGGGCTGGCCGTGCGTGAGTTGATGCGCTCCGACATCGCCTCGCTCAACCAGGGCATCCGCAACGCCAACGACGCCATCTCGCTCATCCAGACCGCCGACGGCGCGCTGGGGGTGATCGACGAGAAGCTCATCCGCATGAAGGAGCTGGCCACCCAGGCCTCCACCGGCACCTACACCTCGGACCAGCGCCTCATCATCGATTCCGAATACCAGGCCATGGCCGACGAGATCACACGGATCGCCAGCGCCACCGATTTCAACGGCATCTACCTGCTCAACGGCAACCTCTCCACCAGCGTCCACGACGGGAGCGGGCTGGCCGCCACGGGCAAGCTGAAGGTCCACTTCGGCACCGGCAACCTGAGCGCGGAAGACTACTATTACATTCAGATCGGCAACGCCTCGGCCCGGGGCCTGGGGCTGAACGCGGGCGGAGCGGTTACGCCGGATTCCATCGCCGAGGTGGAAGGCCTCACGCTCACGCAGGACTGGTTGCCAGCCGGCAGCGGGGCGCCAGCCGTGATTCAGGGTGCGGTTGGATACGACCCGGCCTTTCGAATCTACGTAAAGAATGGAGCCCCACCTCTGTCGGATAGATACTATCTGGTCAACGACACGGTAGCGAGTAGATACCGTTTATTTCATACGGACTCGACTGCGACGACGCTCTACGGTGAAGTCGATGTTACCAACGCCACGGCCACCGGGGCCGCCTCCATCTCCACCCAGCAGCTGGCGCAGCAGGCCCTTGAGACCATCAACAAGGCCATCGTCTCCAAGGACACCATCCGGGCCAACCTGGGCGCGCTCCAGAACCGGCTGCAGAACACGGTGCAGAACCTCTCCATCCAGGCCGAGAACCTCCAGGCCGCCGAGTCGCAGATCTCCGACGTGGACGTGGCCGAGGAGATGACCTCCTTCGTCCGTTCGCAGATCCTCACCCAGTCGGCCATCGCCATGCTCTCCCAGGCCAACAGCCTGCCCAAGATGGCCATGCAGCTCCTCGGATAGCGAGGGGTCCGTCGGCCGCTTCCTCCGTTCCGCTCCGATCCGCCGGTTCGCCACTCCGCCATGGCGGAAGATGCGTCTCGTTCGCCGCTCCGAGTGCTTACTCTCGGCGGCGCGGTCATGAGGGATTGACTAAGCCGCCCGTGTTCGTATGATGGAGCATTAACTTCTTCGGAGGAATCATGACCCGATTGGTTGCCCTTGCCCTGTTTGGCGTCGTTGCCCTGGTGGGCGTTGCCGTTGCTGCCGGGAAGTACGACGGGCACTTCGGCGATATCGACAAGAACGGCGACAAGATCATCGTCAAGGAGGAGTTCGTGGAGTTCTTCAAGGCCAACGGCGATCCTGCCGGGGCCTTCGTGCTCATCGACGTGGACAAGTCCGGCGGCATCGACCACGACGAATGGCACGCCTTCAAGAAGGCGCACGGCTACGGACACAAGGACGAGGGGCACGCCGGGGACAAGAAGTAGCCAGGGCTGGCGATATCCACGCGATCCAAACAAATGGGGAGAGGCCTTCTGGCCCCTCCCCTGTTCATTGATGCGGGTTGCTTGTTCCTAGGCGCTGCCCAGCGAGGGAAGCTTCTGGATGGTCCTGCTGTTTTGGTCTACGAGCAGGCGGCAGTACCGCGAGGCGGTCAGGTGCATGACCGCTCGGGTTCCGTCGGGGCCTGGTTTCCGTAAATCTGTGATTGTGCAACAAAAGGCGTCGCATGGCGAAGTTTCAGATGTCTACCATGTGGCGCCTTGAAGCGTCGCTTGCTCAAGTATGGGACGCGCTGTACGACGTGTACAATTGGCCGTTGTGGTGGCGCGGACTTGAAAGCGTCGTGAAGGTTGAGGATAACTTGGGCGACATAGGAAGCGTTGCCACTTTCACGTGGCGGGGGGTTTTGCCGTACAGGCTGCGATTTAACATTACAACGACTGGCATAGATGCGTTGTCCATGATTTCCGGAACGTCAAGTGGTGATCTGGATGGGACAGGTGTGTGGCATTTTGATGTTGATCAAGGGTCAACAGTGGTTTGGTATGATTGGAAAGTTAGCACAACACGATGGTGGATGGACGCTCTTGATCCCGTTGCGCGTCCGCTCATCACCTGGAACCACGACATGGTCATGAAATGGGGAGGCGCAGGGCTGGCGCGGTTTCTGGGCACGAGACTTCTCGAGTTGAAAAAGCGCGCCGACTAACTGCCCGGTGTAAAAGTCGATTCATGCGGCCTATTCAAAAAACTCGCTGGCAAGGCGCAGGGTAAAAGCCAAGACCGAAGCGTATTTCACATGCGTGAGGGTTTGGCTTTTTCCCTGCAACGCAGCCAGCGAGGATTTTTCCAGTTGTTAAAGTTCAAATTGATTCGCGTCCATGGGGACATTGATTTTCAAGTCCTCCATGAGAACCTCCTCCACGAGGTCTCCCGCCAACCCGTATGCGCAGACTTTGACGGGGAGCCATGCGTCGATATCCAGCCAAAGCCGGTAGCGATGCACCCCGTCGATGGAAACCCCGTGCCCGCCTTCAACTTCAATCACCCGAGTTGTTTTGCCGAGCACGATTTCCTCCGCCAGCACGGCTGTTTTCCCGTTGTCCTGGAGTTTTCGCACTTGCGCCAGAAGCGTGCCGATGTCTGAGGCGTCTATCTGGTGTCCGCGGGCGCTTTTCACCAGCTTGTTTTCCGGGGACACCGTCAGAATCAAAGATTTTGCAAAGCCGAAAGGCTTCAACCGGACGACCCTCCGCTGAGGATTGTAGACCAGGACGGCGCCCTTGTGCGGTTTGACGAATTCCATCCGTATGTATCCTGGCTTTTTGTAGAAGTACCGGATGATCTCCTCCGAATTGCCATGCCCTGTGCGGAGCGTCGCACTGTATGACGTCACATTTTCATAGCACCCAAGGGAGTCGGCAACCGGATCAGTGTGCGCAGTGGTCAGGGC
>NZ_JBZVFG010000087.1:0-6806 GCF_058402785.1 Candidatus Magnetaquiglobus sp. | reverse complement strand
GCGGAATGACGAAGGAGCGGATCTTGCGTTTGCCCCGCGTCCCGACGGTGCCGGGCGAGCCGACCACGGCGGTGGGCAGAAGGGAGAGCACCCCGTTGCGCTCCTCGATGGCGATATTGCGCAGACGCACGGGCCGGGCGGGCATCAGGCCCAACTCTTCGAGGCGACCGTAGCGGTTGGGAAGGATGTTGATGGCCGCAGTCAGGGCCACCGCGCCGAAAGCGTCCTGGGAAAAGGGATTGGCGGCAAGCATGATCAAGCTCCTTTGCGCACGAGAATGCCGATGGCTTTCAACTGGCCGAGGGCAGTGGTTTTCTGATTGGCGGTGATGCCGGCAGGCCAGACCAGGGCGGTCTCTGCAACGATGGCATGCCGGACCACGGCCAGGGCCTGCCCATCCGCACCGGAGGGGTGCGCCGCCACGAGCAGGACTCCGGCGGCGATCTCCGTGCCATCGGTGGCAGCGGGTGCCAGAACGCGCGCTTTGCCGTCGCTGCTCTTGAGGCCGACGACCGCCCCCAAGGCCAGGTTCTGGCCATTGGCGATGGTGAGAAGATCACGGCTGTAGAAGTGGGGCGCTTCGTATTTTAGCAGATCGCCCAGATTGTTCGGTTCGATGAGGTTGGACATGGTTTACACTCCTCCCTGGGCTGTGTGGCGGGTGACCAGCCGACGACATGCGGCGACCACCGGGTTGGAATCGAGTTGGGCAGCGGGCTGGATGCGGGTGCCATTACCCGGCAACACCTGGGAGTGAATCTCCGGCCCAGTGGCACGACGGGCCATCAACTCCTTGCGCACCTGCGTTTCCTTCATGCCACGCGCGATGAAGTCGCCGGCCAGTTGGGGAGCGTCGGCCAGGGCGCAGAGATCGACGATGGCCTGGGCCTCCTCCTGGAACTGCTGGCGACCCTCGACGTGGATCGCGTTCGGGTCCGGGGTGACGGCTCCCGCCGCCTGGATGATGGGTGTCTCCATGCGAAACTCCTTCTGGGTGGTGATAGTGGTGGTACGCGGCGGGTTGATGACGGCAGACAGTTCGGCCAAGGCCTCGCGCAGCGTGCCCACCCGGTCGGCCAGCCCGGCAGTCACGGCATCGGCTCCGAAAAAGATGGACGCCTCGGTGGCGCGGACCGCCTCTTCGGTCAGATTGCGATTGGCGGCCACGGTTGAGACGAACAGGCCGTAAATCCGCTCCACCTCGGCTTGCAGGCGGTTGCGACCATCGTCGGAGAGTGGAGCGTGGCTGGAGAAATCGTTCTTGTGCGCTCCGGCAAAGACCGTGGTATAGCGCCGCCCCTCCTGGGCATCCCGCTCGGACTCATCCACATGGACGGCAATGACGCCAACCGAGCCGACTCCGGCAGTCTGCGGCAGGTAGATGCGCTCGGCGGCGGACGCCAACAAATAGGCCGCCGAGAAGGCATCATCGGCCAACGCCCAAACCGGTTTGGCCTGCCGTGCTTCCCGGATCATGGCCGCCAGATCGAACACCCCGCCAACCTCCCCACCCGGACTGTCGATATCGAGCAGGATGGCCCGAACCGCCGGGTCGGTTGCGGCATCCAGGATCATCTCCTCCATGGATGCATAGCCGGTCAGGCCGGAGGCGGCCTCCACCGCGCCAATCCGTTTGGCCAGGGTGCCGTGAATGGGCACGATGGCGATGCCACCGGGGGTGACGATCAGATCGTTCGAGGCCGTGGTGGCCGGAGCCTCGGGTGCAAAACCGGAGGCCTCGATGCCAACGCGAGGCGCGATCACGGCCAGAATGGTCTCCAGTCGGGCACGTTCCACCAGCAGGGGAACGCCCAGCACGCGACCCGCGAGATGGGGCAGGAAGTTCATCTTGGTTGACCTCCAGAAATACGAAACCCCGCCGAGGCGGGGTTCATGGTCACGTTTGGCTCTCTTGCACCGCCGCCCCGGTGCGGGTGCGGCGTCGCGGATCCGAATCGAGGGCCAGCCCCAGTTTGTCCGCGCGGGCGTTGGCGGCGGCGCACTCCCGGTCGATCTCCTCGGCGTCGTAGCCGTAGGTGGCCACCGCTTCGTCCCGGCTGAGAAGCCCGGCGCGAATGGCCATGACCACGGCGTTGAACTCCTTCTGCGGATCGACCCAGGCCCAACCCTGCGGGATCCACTTCACCGCCTGATATTCCCGGCGACGACGGGCGTAGCCGGGAGCCTCCAGCGCCCCGGACAAGACCGCCCGATCCATCCACCGCTCCCAAACGGGTCGGCAGAACTGGTGGATGACGACGCTCCTTTGCCACTGCTCCATGCGGCGGCGGAATTCGACCATCCCGGCGCGGATCGACGAATAGTTCACCCCGGATAGATCACCGGTGAGCTGCTCATAGGTCACGCCGATGGCCACCGCCACGGCGCGAAGCTGGGTCTTCATGAACTCCGCGTACTGCCCGCCCAGATCCGCCGGTTCGGAGAACTTCACATCCTCGCCGGGCATCAGCACCTGCATGGTGCCGGGGGTCCAGGTGACGGGCACGGCCCCGTGTTCGTCCGGGGTGGCATCATCCTCGCCGGCCAGGGCAAACTCCGGCGAGGGCTTGGTGATGAATCCCGCGATCAGGGCCGCCGTTTTCTTGCGGACCAGTTCGGCATCGTCGTACTGGTCAAGCTCGTGGAGTTTCACCAGTGCCTGGGTCAACCACGGCTCGCCCCGGATCTGGCCGGGCCGCAACGGACGGAACAGATGGATCACCTCCGAAGCCGGAACCGGCACCGGGTCACCAAACAGACCGGCGCCCATGACCCGTTCGCCCGGATGCTCTCTATATAGATGATAGGCAACACGCCGCCCGATGCGGTCGAATTCAATCCCGGCGCGGATGCGGTTGCCGTTGGGCAGGTCGCGATTCAGGGTGAAAGGGAGATGCTCCGGCTCCAGCAACTGGATTTGCAGCGGCACCGCCAGCCCATCACCTGGACTGCGATCCCGCAGGCGGGCCAGCACCTCGCCGCCCTCGACCATCGCCCGAACCGCCAGAGCCTGCAGACCGTAAACTCCCTGCACGCCGTGGGCATCCGCCTCGCGGCCCCACTCCTGCCACAACGCATGCACCCGCTCCTTGAAGGCGGCATCGGTGTGGGTGGAGCGCGGCTTGATGCCGGTTCCGACCAGGTTTGCGACCAGGGAGTCCACCCCGTTGAAGGCCCAGGCGTTGCGCCGGACCAGATCCCGCGCGCGGGAGCGCATCAGATCCGCATCGCGAAACAGCAGCGCATTGGCTCCATCGGAACCGGGAAACCAGTTGCCCAGGCGACGACCCGTGGCGGCGGCTTCGTAGCCGGCGGCCTTGCGGGCAGGCATGCCGCCACCGAAAAGTCTGCGCCAGAATCCCATGCTCACAGATCCTTGTCGCTGCGCACCCGAAGGTGTCTCAAGATACGGCCATCGCGGGCACGGGCCATCTCCCGCTCCAAAAGCTCCAGGGCGGTGCTGGCCTGGGACAGGTCAAACTCCACGCTCTTGTCTCCATGGGTGACGCGCCGCTGGAGGGACTCCAATCGCTCCAGTAGACGGTCCCGGCGGATTTGTAATTCGGCAAGCGTCGCCATGTCACTGCATCCAGGGGGAGTGATAGATCCGGCGTTTGGATTTCGGCGTGGAGGATTTGGCCGGTTTCTCCTCCGTGCCGGCGAGGGGTTCCTTGAGCGGGATCTCCAGCATCCTTTCGGCCTCCTTGTTCAGCAGCAGTCCCATGGCGACCAATCCCTGAAGCGCGGCCATGCTGTACACCCGGCAGTCGAGCGCCTCGTTGCGATCCCCATCTCGCTTTTTCCACTCCCGGATCGGATGGCCTTTGTGGTAGCGGGTGGTCACCCGTTCGGCGGTCAACTGGCGGAACCATTCGCTGTCCCGGTCGAGGGGAAAATGGCAATAGCCCGGTCCAGGCTCTTTCATGCGCAGACGGGCGTAGATGGACTCCTTGCAGGCGTCCACGCCGACAATGAACAGGGGCACCTTGCCCTTGTTGTTGCGACTGGCTCGACGCGGCCAGATCGGCACGCCCATGCCACCCCGGCCCTTGATCGCCCACACCCGTCGATCCTGACGCGTGCGGCAGAAGGCGTAGGATGTCAGGGTGTGGTGGCCGCCGGTGTCCAGGGCGGTGGCGCGGATGTGCAGGTCCGGCATTTGCCGGGCATGTGGAAAGGGCTTTCTCAATAAATTTTCCAGATCCTGCCAGACCGCCGGACCGGAAGGGTCGCCCCAGAGCACCCGGTAGTCCACCGACCAGGACTCCTCGTCCCGACCCCAGCCGACGATCTCGATTTCCAACCGGTCGTCCTGGACGTCGATGCCAGCGGTGAGGACGACGATCCCGGCTGGCAAATACGCTCCGAACGCCTCGCGACGCGCCATCAGGTCGTCACTGTCGAACTTGTCGAACTCCTCCTCCCAGGGCAGACCCAGTTTGGTGTTCTTCCACACCTTGTGGCGTGGCGGATCGCGGTACACCTGTCCGTGTTCCACGGCGATCTGTCCCCAGGAGATCCAACCCAACGGGCTGTAAAGACTCGATAAGTGGAACCCCGCAGTCAGACCATCCCACGGAGCCGAGGCAATCCAGCGTCCGTTCTCCAGCATCCATCCTTTGTGGTGCTCCTGAATGATCACCGCACAGTGGATGCAGACGTAATGGGCCTTCTCCCGCTCATCGTCCGGCCAGCGGACCTGGGGCCATTCCAGAATCTGCTCCTGTCTGCAAAACGGACAAGGCACCCAATAGTGTCTCTGATCGCTTTCGGTAAAAGCGGCATCGATCCTCGAAAACCCCTTGAGGGTCGGCGAAGAGGTCATCAGCACCTTGCGATTGGCGAAATTCGCGGTCCGCTGGATGGCCAGGGCCACGGGATCGCCTTCACCGTCCACATCCCCTGGATAACGGTCCACCTCGTCCAGGAAGAGAAAACGCACCGGCATGGAGGAAAGTCCCACCGCCGAGTTGGCCCCGGTGATCCGGAGAATGCCGCCGTTGAACTCCTTCGACAGCACCGTATTGCCGCTGTCCCGCGATCTGGACTCCCGGACCAGATCCCGCAACACCGGGCTGGCTTCGATCAGGGGATCAAGCCGCTGCTTGGAATAGGTCTTGGCCATCTCCACGGTGGGTTGGCACATCAGAATCGGTCCCGGTGACTGATGGATGATGTAGCCCAACCAATTGAGACCGCATTCGGTTTTACCCAGCTGCGACCCGGACATGAAGACCACCCGTTCCACCGGTGAGGATGGGGAGAGGCAATCCATGATCTCTTGCAAATAGGGTGTGCGGGGTGTGCGCCACAAGCCCGGTTCGCTGGAGGAGACCGACGACAACACCCGATGCTGATCGGCCCACTGGGAGACCAGCAGCAGAGGATCGGGTCTCAGCCCCTGGGAGAATGCCTCGTTATAAAGCCGGGCGGTCTCATTCATCGGTCGCATCTCCTCCCATCGTACCCGACAGCTCCAGCAGATGTGCCCGGACGAACTTCTCCAACGTGCTGCGCAGGGTGCGCATCTCCACCCCGAGTTCGGCACCCATGGGACCGGCCACCCGGTTGGGCCATGCCTCCCAGGCCGCCCGAATCGCACGTCCCCGGTTGAAGGCCGCAGCGTGCATCTCGTCCGCATCCACCAGTTTGCCGATTTCCTCTTTCTCCCGGATCTCCAGCAGGCTGGCCCGTTTGAACTCGCTTTTGATACGGGCCTTGAGCAAAAGCGTGGGCAGATCGCCGCTTGGCCCGCCGGGCAGATCGAACGCCGGCGTCTTTGCATTGGTTCTGACATGCGGTTCGATGACGGGTGAAGGTGATGGACGTGGTTGAAGGATTGGTTCCGGTGCCGGTTTGCGTTGTGGCTCCCGGGCGGGTTCACGAATGGAGGCCAAGGCGGCTTCGGCCTGGACAGTATCCACCTTGTTGTCCACCAGCCGAATGGTGCCGCCCTTCACCAGCTTGCTGACGTACTGGCGCGAGAATCCCTGCTGACGCGCCCAGTCGGATTGGCTGATCAGCATGGTTGTTCATCCTATTTTCCTTGCTCCCTATTTGGGAGCGTTATATCCTTAAGCAATGAGAATCATCGCCAAACGCATGCTACGGGAATTTTGGGAACGCAATCCTGCCAACCTGGATTGCAAGGGTGCTCTTGAATCTTGGCATGCTCTTGTGGCCCAGGCAGACTGGAAAACCCCTGCCGATGTCAAAAATCAATTCCGCCATGCCAGTTTTCTCACGGGAAATCGGGTTGTTTTCAACATTGCTGGCAATAAGTACCGGTTGGTCGTAAAGATCAACTATCCCTATAGCGTCGTGTACATCCGTTTTGTCGGCACCCATTACCAATACGATCAGATTGATGCGGAGACCGTGTGATGGAAATCCAACTCATTAAGACCGAACAGGACTATGACGCCGCGTTGGCTGAAGTGGAGCGACTGATGGATGCCGATCCAGACACGCCAGAAGGAGATCGTTTGGATGTCCTCACTACGCTGATCGCTGCTTATGAAGCCAGATATCATGCCATTGACCTGCCTGATCCTGTCGATGCGATCAGGTTCCGGATGGAACAGATGGGACTGAGTCGTAAGGAGTTGGAACCATTCATTGGCAGTCGGGCACGGGTGGCGGAAATTCTGAACCGCAAGCGACAACTCTCCTTGGACATGATCCGTCGCCTTCACAAAGGACTGAAAATTCCTGCCAATGTGCTCATTCAACCTACCCGTCAGGAGCAGGCTTTGTAGGGCGTGTTGACATTCAATAATAATATCAACCCTATTCAAGCCAGATCA
>NZ_JBZVFG010000086.1:0-6820 GCF_058402785.1 Candidatus Magnetaquiglobus sp. | reverse complement strand
GGGACGTTACCGTGGTCGGGGTCGTCGGGGACGTTACCGTGGTCGGCGTGGTCGGACTGGTTACCGTGGTCGGCGTGGTCGCACTGGTCACGGTGGTCGGCGTGGTCGGGGACGTTACCGTGGTCGGGGTCGTCGGGGACGTTACCGTGGTCGGCGTGGTCGGACTGGTTACCGTGGTCGGCGTGGTCGCACTGGTCACGGTGGTCGGCGTGGTCGGGGACGTTACCGTGGTCGGCGTTGTGGCGCTGGTCACGGTGGTCGGCGTGGTCGGGGACGTTACCGTGGTCGGAGTCGTCGGGGACGTTACCGTGGTCGGCGTGGTCGGACTGGTTACCGTGGTCGGGGTCGTCGGGGACGTCACCGTGGTCGGCGTGGTCGGAGTCGTCACGCCGGCAGTTGCCTGAATCTGTGCCAGGGTCGGAGCAGGGGGAATCGCTGGCGCTGCCGGCTCGGCAGCCTGCACGGGCGCGGTCGGGCTGGTCGGCGTCGTGGCCGTGGTCGGTGCGGTCGGCGTGGTCGGCGTGGTCGGCGACGAGGGGTCGATCACCGGTTCTTCCGGCGCCACCGGCGCATCCTTGGCGCTCGGCATCGGCTGCGCCGGTTCCTCGGCTCCAGACTGTTGCGTCACCTCGTCGGTCGGGGCCTGGGCCGCCGCCTTCTCCGCTCCGGATGGGGGAGGGGTCACGCCACCCTGAACCGGCTTGTCATCCTCGACAAAAATCCCCTCGGTCTCCTGGGTCTCGGACAGGCCATCCTTGATCTCCATGCCGCTGCCCATCTGGATCGATCCCAGAGCCTGCAGATCCTCGTTCGAGTTCCCCTGATCGGTGAACGACGAGGATTCGGCGGACATGTCCACGGTCCGGGTCTGCTGCAACACCGTCAGGTCGTCCAATGTTTGACGGGACTCCTCCTCCTCATCCACCACCGGAGCGGGATTGCGGTTTTCGGTCTCCTCGGCCATGGTCTTCGTCCTCGTCAAAAGGCCTGCGCGGTGCGATCAGGCGGGTTGAAACAGGGGTGAACTCTGAACCAATATGAATCGATCAAGCGAAAAATATACTCAAATGATTGCAAAGAAGAAAATCTGTCAGCCTTGGCTTCGCCACATCCAACCGGTTCTTGGTTGTCACGTCGTCTGCCCGGAACGTATGCGGGCATAAAGCAACATTTTCGACGTGGATATACGATATCCCCTTGCCGTGAGGCAGGATAGCGCAAAAATGCAGATCTATACCATTGGCTATACCAACGTTGGGCAAGGAGGGACGCGCGCCCGGAATGCCGTTCGGGCGCGCGTGGGGGGTGTCAGCGAGATTGGGTTTGCGTGGGCAGCAGGGTAGGTGCCAAACCTTGGAAAAACCGACTGAAAACCGATCCCTCGTCCACGCCGCGCCGCAACTCGGCCAGCTCCGATCGGCTCACGTCCCCCTTTTTGTCCAACAGGCGTACCGCCGCCTTGTAGAACGCTCCCTGGGGGAAGTTATGTCCCAGTACCGCCGCATGGTTGCGAGCCTCTTCGGGCAGTCCCAGCCGTTGCGAGGCCAGGACCAGACTGAACAACGCCTCCTCGGCGAACGGGGTGGTCTGGAATTCCGGATGGTGGGCCACCTGTATGAACCGGTTGACCGCCGCGATATACTCCTCCCGGTCCAGATAGAACCGCGCCACCACCATCTCCTGTTCGGCGAGACGATTCACGCACAACCGCAGCATCCGCTGTGCCTCGAAGGCATAATCGGACTTCGGGAAACGGGTGATCAGTTCGCGAAACGCCGTCACCGCCTCGCGGGTACGGTTTTGATCCCGATAGGAGTCGGCGATGCGTTGATAGTGGGCCAATCCGCGCATGTAGAATGCATACGCCACATGCCGATGGCGCGGATGCAGACGGATGAACCGCAGGGCCGATCCCACCGTCTCCTCGTAATCGCCGTTCTTGTATTGGGCATAGATCAGATTCAGCTGTGCCCGCGTGGCATAAGGGGAGAAGGGGTGTTTTTGATCGATCTGCTGGAACCGGTCCGCCGCCGCCTTGAACCGCTCGTTCTTCATGCCGAGCATCCCCTCCTGGTACAGCTCTTCCGGGGGCTTGGTCGGCGCGATCTCCGGTCCGCTGGAACAGCCACCCGTCAGAACCATCATCCACAACACGCAAGCGATCCAAAAACGATTACCCATGATGAAATTCCAGTATTCAAGTGGACGGAAGGGTTGCGACACGCAACCGATCTTGACAGAATAAAGGAAAAGCGTCTCCCCGCGAAAGCGCTCGCGCGACCCACCCGCATATTTTCAAAAAGTCATCATGATCCTCATCCCATCCACCGCGTCTCGGGACCGCCTGTCGCCCGATGCCGTCTGCCACGCCATCGCTCAACGCAACGGTTCGCCGTTGTTTCTGGTGTCGCGACTGCTGGGCGGGGCCAAGCGACGCCTGTTCATCAGCGCCTACGCCGCCATGCGGGTGATCGATGATCTGGTGGATGAAAATTTTCTCGCCCTCCCCAGGGAGCAGCGTCCCGGCCAACGGGAGCGGGTTCTCGAGAAGATCGAAACCTGGCGTCTCCAGGCCCGTGCCGCCAGTCGACACGCCTTTACCCCGCGCGCGGACTCCTTTCATCCGGATGTTTTCCTCGCCCTCAACGAGACCATCGGTCAAAGCGATCTGGGCGATTGGCCCTGGGATGCCCTGGCCGATGCCATGCGTCACGATGTCCACGAGCAGGAGATCGTCACCTGGGAGGATTTTCTCGCCTACTGCGAGGGGGCGACCGTCTCTCCGGCGGCCACCTTCGCCTATATCCTCGCCTGCGAGGTTCAGGACGGTCACTATCGACTGAATCGGCCCGACCCTTTCTGTCGCGATCAGGTGCGCGACATGGCGATCTTTTGCTATCTGATCCACATCGCCCGTGACCTGGCCAAGGATGCCCGCAAGGATCGCCAGTTGATCACCATCCCCACCGAGATGCTTGCCGAGGCCGGATTCCGTCGCGATACCCTGGCCGCCGGACTCGACCGCAAGGCATCCCTGATCCCGTTGATCCGCGCTTTGACCGACCGGGCGTCGGAACGGCTCGCCACCGGACTCGACCCCATCGCCCGCCTGCCGTTGCGCACCCTGGAGCGGTGGATCCTCGACCGCCTGCTCAACAAATACCGCGCGCTGCACCTCCAGTTGATCGAAAATCCCCTTCGGTACTTGTAAACCGCGTCTATTTTGAGAGGCGTCGTTTCCCGCAAGGCCACGGTGCAACAGACGAGTTTCGTTTCCAAACTTGCCTGATGGGGGGAGAACCCCCTCACCCCCCGTACCATGGACTTCCCTTCAGGCGTTCCAAGGTAAACTTGCCTGATGGGGGGAGAACCCCCTCACCCCCCGTACCATGGACTTCCCTTCAGGCGTTCCATGGTACACACCCTCCGGACGATTCGTCCGATTCGTTGGATGGGCCGTGTGGTGCATGATGCCCCGGCCCGCGTCGAACCTCTGCGCGGGTCACGCCTCCCGCGTCAGGAGAAACTCGGCCAGGGGACGGTCGAAATGGTTGATGTGTTGGGCCTCCCAGGTGAAGAGCGCGTCGATGTCGAACCCCTCCTGACCGTCGGCGGCAAAGGTGGTTTGGAACAGCGGCCCCTCCAGCAACGCCTGGTGGGCGGCGATATGCGCCGCCGCGTCGGAAAGGTCGCGTGCCCGCATGAGCTGGTTTTCCGCCTCGAAGTGCCTGTCGAACCAGCCATGCAACCCCCGCAGCCGCTCGGCGACGATGGCCGGATCACACCCTTCGGTCAAAAGTCCCTTCAAGTCGTTGAGTTGATCCAACAGCTCCTGATGCTGTCGGTCCAACACCTCGATCCCGGTCACCGGAAAGCGCAGCCATTTGAAGGTGAGTTTCTTGTTGTGGGCGAGGATCACCACGGCCATGGCCTTTCTCCCTTGTTGAGCCACGATGGAACGCATTCCGGAAGCGGGTGTTTCGTGAATCTTGTCGGTCATGAGCAGGACTCCCCCTCCGGATCCATGCGCCGACGCGCCCCGGCCAGAAGCTCGGGAATCGGCAGGCCACGCGGACAGCGCGGCAGACAGTCGCCGCAGCGGTCGCAGGTTTCCAGTCGGGCGCCAGGCACCCAGTGATCGCCGGGACGCATCATGTCGTAACGATAGCGGGCGAAATGCGTCATGTCAAAACAGTGAATCAAATGATCCATGCGCAGGATCTCCGGGATTTCGATTTCCTGGGGACAGGGCAGGCACGCGAAACACCCCTGTCCGCAGTCGTTGAGCGCGGAGCGGGATTCCGCCGCCGCCAGACGCCAGGCGATCTCCCGTTCGGCATCTCCCCAGGCGGGCGCATGCCGCAACCCTTCCAGATGCAGGGGCAGTTGGGTCGGATCGCTCAGACCGATGCTCAAGGTGTGGATTTCGTTCTGGGCCAGCAGCCATCGTTCGTTGAACTGCGCCGGCTGCAAGGGGGCGGTCAACAGACGCAGCCGTTCCGGCGGGTCGTAGAGTCGTCCGCCCTTGTCGTTGGGCGAGATGATCATCACACCCATGCCCAGGGCGTTGGCCAGGGCCACGGCGGCGTGGTTGGCGCGTCGGAACCGGTAATAGTGGAGATTGACGAAATCGAAATGGCCGGTGGCGAGGATTCTCAACAACAGCGGTGGCGCCGCGTGGCCGGAGAAGCCGATGGCGCCGATCACCCCTTCGTCGCGGGCCTGATGAAGGGCGGTCATCACCCCGTTTCTGGCGCCGAGGGACTGAAGGTGCGTTTCGCGGTTCAGGCCGTGCAGGGCGAACAGATCGATGCGATCACACCCCAGACGGGTGATGGAATCGTCGATCCACTGGCGCATCTCCCGCGCGGTGGGGGCGGGCGGGGCCTTGGTCATGATGTGGTAGCGTTCGCGGGGCACCCCGATCCGGGGCAGCACCGCACCGAGCAGTCGTTCGCTCTTGCCGTAGCCGCGTGCGGTTTCGATCAGGTTGATCCCGGCGGACAGGGCGGTGGAGACGATCGCGAAGGTCGATTCCAGGCTTTCTTCCGGCAGATGATCGTGGGGCGTCTCCCAGCCGTGCGGCAGGCGCATGGTCCCGAGGGTCAACACCGAGACATCCAGGCCGGTCTTGCCGAAGCGACGTCGTTCCATGGCGCTAGCCGAGGCCGTTGCGCAGTCGGCGGGCATGGGGGAGCAGATCGCCGGCCAGCATGCCGACCATGCCCTGTTCGGCGGCGCAGGCATCCGCCGCCGCGCCGTGCAGCCACACCCCGGCGCGTACCGCGCTCTCCACCGGCCAGTCCTGGGCCAGAAGGCCGGCGATGATGCCGGTCAGAAGATCCCCGCTGCCGCCGGCGGCCAGACCTGGATTGCCGGTGGCGTTGATCCAGGCACGTCCGTCCGGCGCGGCGATCACCGAGCCCGCCCCCTTGAGAACCACCCATACCCCCCAGTCACGGGCGGTGCGGCGCGCGATCGCCAGACGGTCCCCCCGCACGTCGTTGACCCCCATGTCCCACAACCGGGCCATTTCGCCGGGATGGGGCGTGAGGATCAACGGTGTGCGTCGTCCGATGCCCCAGTGGCGGATGCGTTCCCCCTGGCCGGCCAATACGTTCAAGGCATCCGCGTCCAACAGGGTGGGAAGTTCCTTCCAGGCCATCAGCGCGGTGACCAGTTCCCAGGTTTGTTCGTTCTCCCCCAGACCCGGCCCGATGGCCAACACGTCGGGTTGAAAACGGCCCTTGGTGATGATGTCCAACAGAGGTTCGCCCGAGGCGCGCAGAGGCAACGGCAGGCTCATGGCCTCGGTCAGGCCGGCGGTGACCACCGGTTGCGCCGCCGCCGGGGTGGCCACGGTGATCAGACCCGCTCCCACCCGTGCCGCCCCCTGGGCCACCAGGATCGCTGCGCCCTCCATGCCGACCCCGCCGGCCACGACCAGCAGACGACCGCAATCCCCCTTGTGGGCATCCGGGGAGCGTTTGGGAATCAGCAGATCTTCCGTGACGTTGAGGGCCACGTCATGTTCGGGGATGTTCAGAAAGCTCTCGGGAATGCCGATCGGCGCCACGATCAGCTCGCCGACGAGCCCGGCACCCGGATACAGACGATGGCCCCGTTTTTCCGCCGCGAAGGTGACGGTCCAGCGTGCCGGCAGGGCGCACCCCAGAATGCGTCCCGTATCCGCGCACACGCCGGAGGGGATGTCCACCGCCAGAACCGGTTTGCCGCTTCGTGCCACCAGGCGGATCAGTTCGGCGGCCAGCCCTTCGACGGAGCGGGCCAGACCGGTGCCGAAGATCGCATCCACCACCACGCTGCAATGGAGCAGCAGGGGATGGAGCACGTCGGTCAGCGCCACGCCGGGCAAAAGCTCCCGCACCACCCCGCCTTGTCCCACGAACGCTCCGTGATGGATGCGGGCATCCCCTTTCAGATCCGCCCCCCGTCCGAGCAGCAACACCACCACCCGGCCACCGGATTGCAGCAGCCGTCGCCCCACCACGAAGCCATCGCCCCCGTTGTTGCCCTGGCCGGCCAGAATCACCACCACCCGTTCACGCCACTCCGGCATGCGGGTTTTCAGGATCCGGCAGGCCACGGCACCGGCATTTTCCATCAGCACCACCCCAGGCAGACCCAGGTTTTCGATGGTGCGGCGGTCCGCCTCGCGCATTTGCGCGCTGGTCAGCAAGCGGTGTGAAGCGACGCGTTCCAAGTCGTGGGCCATTGCACGCCTCCCATGTGATGTTGCATAACTTTACCGTGGAACTCCCGAAGGGAGGGCCATGGTAAAGGGGGGTGAGGGGGTTCT
>NZ_JBZVFG010000085.1:0-7022 GCF_058402785.1 Candidatus Magnetaquiglobus sp. | reverse complement strand
TCAGGGTGGCCGGAAATCGCGAGTTTTTCAGGCTGTCGCTGCAGAGGGCGATTGAAATCGTCGGGGAGGCGGTCGAGCCGTACAAAAGAAGGACCGCTCCAGTTTTGTCACGGCTGGCTGCGCCGCAGTGGTGGATAACTGGCCTCAATATCTCTGAAAGGGATTACACGTGGCTGTGGTCACTACTGTTTGGTCCGTTCTATTTTCTCCATCACGGTGTATGGAGGCATGCATTCCTGTCTTTTGTTCTTATTGTCGTGACTGCCGGGATTTCGTGGCTCGTCTATCCATTTTTTACTTCCAGGGTTATGCGCAATCATAGGGCAAGGATAGCTCAGGAGTCCACCTCTCAGACAGTCGCTCCGTCTGCGGAATCTGAAGGGTTTCTGAAAAAAGCGCTTTTGCTTATGAAAGAATGGCCGAAATTGTCAGCGGTTATCCTGTTGTACATGATCGGAAAATGCTCGATGACCATGACGCGCGACGTCTCTCGCAGCACGGAGCGAAGCGTTACCCAATCCGCTCCCAAGGCGACGAGTAGAGCCGAGGAAATGACGGTGGAACACCCCGCAACCGCGCCGCCAACCACCGTGTCATCGACCACAACCACCACAACCACCACAACAATTCCGCCTTCTCCTGTAAAAAAGGAATCTCCCGCGCCCGTCAAGACGAAAGAGTCTCCCCAAGAGAAAAGAGAAAAAATTCCCGACTCGCAATCGATCACGCTGCCACCGGTCAACCCTTACGGCTACACCTTCAAATGCCGCGCCGCGGATGGCACGGAGTGCAAAAAGCAGTAACCGGAAAGCAGACGTGCCGGGCAGTCCGGCACGCCGCGCAGCATTATCTTGCGTCCAGCATCAACACCTCCCGCGCCCGTTCAAAATCCCCGCGCTTGATATCCCGAATCCTCCGCACCCCCAGATCTTTTTTTACCCGTTCCCACACTCTGCGACTGCTGATGTCGCCGGATTTTCCGGCCCTGTCCGCCAGGGAATCCAGCATGAGCAGCTGATCCTCGGTGAGAGGGAGGGATTGATGGTGGTGCCAGACGGATCCAGCGCCGAAGATGGCGAGAAGGATTGCGGCTGCGACGATAGGTCGGGTTCGGCTTGGGATGGGCGGTTGCGGTGGATCGATCAGCCCAAGGGATGAGAGTGAGTGCGAGCGATTGTTGTGATCCATATTGATTCTCCTGCATTCAGGTTATCGCCAGCGCGATTACTGGCAGAAGAATCAACGGAAATTTATTTTGATCGATTCATGTTTTATTGACTTGAAAGCTCAATCAGTTGGCGCAGTCTGCCCATTTTTACAACCGACTCCCCGGCGGCCCGTTTCCGGGCGTCATCGGCCAGCATTTGCGCGGCCAGTCGCACCGACGTCGGCAGCTTGCTAATCAGGATCGTCTTGTTTGTCGCCAGCGCCACATCGACGAGCTGGGCTACTGCGTCCAGCACATCCTCTGCGCCGACCTCTGGGTAGCCATTCATTGAGAGATTTGATTGTCTCTCGGTCTCTTTCTTGGAGTGCTTCCCGGTCAGAATGTACCCAACATCCACCCCTGCGTCCGCAACAATTGATAGATATTTCGCCCCCGGATCTCTTCTTCCAGCCTCATAGCTGCGTTGTGTTTGAACTGCGACAGGAATAAGAGAAGCAAACGTTTCTTGAGTCATTTCAAGACGTTCTCTTTCTTCACGCAATCGCTTCCCAATAGCAGCGATTATTTCTATATTTTCCTTTGACATTAGAACCGTTCGTTTCTATTCTATGTTCCATGGAACACATTGAACACATAACAGCGTCATTCTGCGCTGATCAGCGCCCGTTAGACATCCAGTATGCTCTACGAAAGAGTGGCTGGTCGCTGGGGCGCTTAAGCACGACGCACGGCTATGAGCGTCATGCTGCAAGCAGGGCTCTGCGTGAACCGTGGCTGCAACTCGAATGGATCATCGCTGAGACGCTAGGCCGCAAGCCCTGGGAGATCTGGCCGAGCCGCTACCCGGACGGCCCTACCACAAAACCCGAACGCGGCGAAAAGCGCCGCAGGTCAACCCGAACGACAGGAGCCTGAACACCATGACAGTCAACGAGTTCCGTCCCGGCACGCTCCGACTCAGCGAGATCCCGGATTGCCTCAACAACGCCATCGCCCAGTCCGGCAAGACGCGCTGGCAGATCGCGGGCGAGATGTCCCAGCTCACTGGCGAGCATATCACCAAGATGATGCTCGACACCTGGACCGCTCCATCCAAACCCAAAAGCCGTTTCCCGTTCGAGTTCGCCGCCGCCTTTCAGGTTGCCACCAGCTCCCGGTGCCTGGAGGAGCTGCTGGTGAGTTCGTGCGGTCGGACGGTGATGGAACCCGACCAGGTGCTCCAGGCGGAACTCGGCAAGCTCGAGTGCTTGATGGAGCAGGCCCGCAAGCGGCGTGATGACATCATGACGCAGTTGGGCAATGAAGACAAGAAGAACGACACCAGGAAGAAGGGATGAACGCCATGACCACCCCAACCACCGCCGTCGTGCCTGTTGTCAAAGAGCTGCCGACCGGGCCGTCCCGTCCTTTCGTGGAGCAGATCCGCATGCACTGGCGCCAGTCTTTTCAGGCGATTTTGGCCGCCGGGCATGCGCTCATCAAGGCGCGGGAAGAGCTTGGTGAGGCGTCGTTCAAGAAGATGATCGAGACTGAACTGCCCTTCGGGCGTAGTACCGCCTCGATGTTGATGGTGATCGCCAAGGATCAGCGCATTGCCAAATTTCATAATTATGAAATTTGGCCGAATTCCTGGTGGGCACTCTATGAACTGACCCACATCAAAAAAGACGATGATTTTTATCGCGCTATCTCGGACGGTCGCATCAACCCGGATATGACGATAGAAGAAGCCAAGAACATCGTCCGTCACCCTGAATCCCCCGGCGTGCGCAAGCAAAAGGGCGGATCCGGGCGGTCGAGCGACACCTCCGATACTGGCGACAACACCAAGCGGGCCGATGGTCAGGAGGAGCCCGATTCTCACCCGGACGTCACCGTCACCTTCACCGCAGGGGAGTGGGAGTTGATTCGGAGGGTCATGTTTTCCGCCAACGCGAAAGATATCGTTGCACAGGTTGCCATGGAAGTCTGGCCTCCTGGCAAGCCGAGCTGGAGCGGACTCCAACCCCCAGATCCAGAATCGTTAGCTCGCAAGCTCGGCATCACGGATCTGTATGCGCCGTCCATTGGCAATGGGGCGCTCGAAGGTGAGGTCTTGCCGCCACAAGGCGAAGAAGACGAAGAATTCTCCACGTTCCGGCTTTGACCATGAAAGCCTGGCTCTCCGCGCAAGAGATTGCCGGCCTTCCCGGGATGCCGACCACGGACCGTGGGGTGCGTGATCTGGCGGAACGGGAGGGGTGGCGCTGCAAGCCGGCGGACGGCACGCGGGGGCGGCTGTATCACGCCACCTGCTTGCCAGAAGATGCCAGGAATGCGGTGATTCTGCAGGAGGAGAAAGCCAGGATCGCCGCCCGGATGCCGAACCAGAAGCGCGAATCGGGCGGCATCAAGGTGGCACGTTTGAAGGATTGGCAGAGGAGCATCATGGACGCCCGATTGATCGTGCTGGCAGAGCTGAAACGGCTGGAGGAGCGCATGGGCTTGGTGGATGCCATGCGCCTGCTGATCGAGGAGGCATCCATGGGCCTGCTGCCCGAGGCGGTTCAAACCGCGATCGGCAATGCCCTCGGCAAGACGCGCAAGGACGGTGTGGCACCGCTTTCGACCAGCACACTGCTGCGCTGGCGCAAGGAGGCCGAGCGTGGCCCGGCGGCCCTGGCCCCCTTGGGAATGGAGGGGTATGCGATTCCGGATTGGGCGCCGACGTTTTTGAAGCTCTACCAAATGCCCAGCAAGCCGACGATCACGGCGGCCTACAACCTCATGCCCAAGCATCTGCCTCCCGGCGTGACCATGCCGAGCGTCAGTCAGGTGCGTCGTTTCGAGCAGAAGATGGGCCGGGTCGAGATCCAACATGGCCGCATGGGGGCGCGGGCGTTGAAAAACATTCGCGGCCATTCGGTGCGCGACTTCTCCGACCTGCTCCCTGGAGATGTGTTCATTGTCGATGGACATACCCTGGACGCGGAGACGGCGCATCCGGCTCATGGGCGGCCATTCCGACCCGAGATTACCACGGTGCTGGATATCGCCTGCCGCCGGGGGGTTGGATTTTCCATCGGTCTTTCGGAATCGTCGTGGGTGGTGGCGGATGCGCTGCGCAACGCCGTGGAGACGGCGGGCATTCCGGCGATTCTCTACACCGATGGGGGTTCCGGCTACATCAACGACAAGATGCTCAATCACGTCTCCGGGTTGATGGCGCGTCTCGGCATCACGCACAAACGCTCCTTGCCCTACAACGCCCAAGCCAAGGGGGTGGTGGAACGGTTCCACGGAACGGTGTGGGTGCAGGCGGCCAAGCAGTTGAAGAGTTTCATGGGCAAGGACATGGACCCGGAGGCGCGTCAGAACATCTACAAACTGACCCGCAAAGAGGTCAAGGAGCACGGCACCGCCCGGAGTCTGCCGACCTGGCGTGAACTGATGGCCGGTTTGACCGCGGCCATGAACGAATACAACGACCGACCGAACAGCGCCCTGGGCAAGATCCGCGATCCGGAGACCGGGGTTCTGCGTCACAAATCGCCCAATGAAGCATGGGCTGAATTCGAGGCTGCCGGGAAGGTTCCTGAAAAGATCACCCAGGAGGATACGCAAGACCTGTTCCGACCACACCAGGAGTGCATCGTGCGCCGCTGTCAGGTGGCGTTGTTCACCAACAGCTACTACGACGCAGCCCTGGAGCAGTACCACGGCGAGAAAGCCCTGGTGGGCTACGACATTCACGACCCGTCCAAGGTGTGGGTGCGCAATCTGGCCGGACAGTTGATCTGCGTGGCCGGGTTGGACGCCAACAAACATCCTTACTTCCCGAAATCGGTTGTGGAGCTGGCGGCCGAGAAGCGTGAGCGGGAGCGGTTGCGGCGGATCGACATCAAACGCGAGGAGATTCAGGCCGAGGCTGAGGGTTTGAAGGCGATCACGGCGCGTGAGCCGACCGAGGCCGAGCGGGTCATGGCGGCGGCACAGCTGGAGAAATTGGGGTTGGATGATGTTGGCAACGTATTGCCGGAGTCGGCGCCAATCGTTGCCGGAGAGAGACCGTTTTTCGGTGGTCCCATGGCGGCGCGGGATCGCGGATTGTGGATTCTGGCCAACCCGGACAAGGCGACGCAAGACGACATGGAGTGGCTCAACACCAAGATGACGTCGGTCAGTTTCAGGTTGTTGATTGGGATGGAGGAAGACGGGGGAGACGAAGATTTTGACGAGGCGACCGGCTAGGGTGCCAGCCCCAGCCGGTCAGGATCAATCAAACATTGCGGACGAGGATAACAGATGAAGAAGAAATTCACAATGACCGGAAACGTCCAGAGATTTCTGGCTGGCGTTGAGACGGTGGAGGCGCGCGGGGCTGGCGAGGCCGGCATGATGCTGGTGTACGGTGAGCCAGGATACGGCAAAACCCGCACCATGAAGTGGTGGGCGTTGCGCGCGGAGACGAAAGGAATCTTTTTGAGCGCACGGGAGACATGGACGCCGCACTGGGCGTTCTCGGACCTCGTGACCGCCTTGGGCGAAATCCCGGAGCATACCAACGAGCGGATGTTCGCGCAGGCGATGCGAGTCTTGGCGCACACGCACCAGCCGATCGTGATCGATGAAGCGGAGAACGTTTGCGACAACAACGCGGAGATCCTGAACGCGTTTCGCGATTTGACCGACTACCTGGAGACCACGCTGGTTCTGGTGGGAACTCCGAAGCTGGAAGGAAAGGTGCAGAATTTCCGTCAGATACGGGACCGTATCGCCAGCAAAGTGCAATTCCTCCCGATGACCACGAAAGATCTTGATTTGATGTGTCGTGATTTGTGCGAGGTGTCCGTGGCTCCAGATCTTGTCGAGGAGATTCATTTCCATACCGAGGGTCGGGTCAGATTGGCGGTCAACGCCATCATGCGTGTGGAGATTTTCGGCAAAGCCAACAAACTGGATATCGTTACCCGCGAGAGCATGGCCGGACAGATGCTCGGCAACAACTGGGAGGCAAAGAAGGAGTTCAAGGTTCGCCCGGCGCTACAGGTGGTTGGGGGCGGCAAATGACCCGCGCGTGGCCAGCGGAGACGATGTTGACGCTCATGGCGCGCAATGGCGGCGCCAGCATCGATTGTCTGCAAACGGCATCCGGGCAGCGACTGGACAATCTGAAAGAGTCGTTGGGCGTGTTGATCAGGCGCGGTCTGGTTGAGCAGGGCACGAGTGGCTGGTACTGGCTGACCGCCACGGGAAGGATCGCGGTGAATGAGCCGCGCATCCGCACTGGCAAACCGGGCGTGGAGCGCAAGCCAAGAAAGAACCAGACCAGCCTGCGAACTCGAGCATGGAAAGCACTGCTGATGGAGGGCGGATCATCCACCATCCAGAACATCCTGTCGCTGATTGCGGATGGTGATGAGAAGGAGGCTGAAAGCAATCTTTTAAAATACTTCGGCGCACTGGCCAGGGCGGGCATTCTGTTTCGCGGACCACGGAAAGCGCCGGGAAGCGCGCCGACCAGTCCTGGGTTCTTGGTGTGGAAGGTCATGAAAAGACTTGGACCTAAAGCGCCGATTTGGCTGCCGACCAAAAAGAAAATCTACGACCCGAATTCAGATGTTTACATCGATATCCCCACCAAAGGAGTCACCCCATGAACTGCGCCACCCACATCGACCCCAAGCAGATCCGGGCCCGCCAGGACCGGCGTCGGGCGCGCGGGCATCAGCATCACCTGTCGCTGCGCTGCGACACCATCTTTCTGCTGGTCGTGCAGCGCCGCTTCCGCCGCTACGATCCGCGCAGCCAGCGCGACATCAAGGCGGTACGGGTGTGCAAGATGCGCATCGTGCGGATTCTGCTCGGCTGTCGC
>NZ_JBZVFG010000084.1:0-7172 GCF_058402785.1 Candidatus Magnetaquiglobus sp. | reverse complement strand
GGGAGGTCCATGGCAAAGGGGGGTGAGGGGGTTCTCCCCCCATCATGCAAGTTACGCAGCATGACGCCATGCTCGTCGAGGCCGGCGGGTTTGCACGGGCAAACGTCCCTGCCGAACGCCTGGCGGCGTTGCCGGCGCTGGTCAGGGGTGGTGCGGGCGATCCGAATCCAGGGGGTTGGCGACGCGCTGACGCCCATCTTCGAGGTCGAGGATGGGTTGGTCACGGTCCGGTTCCCATCTCCCGAGGTTGGTCACTCATCGAACATCGCGCCGAGTTGTTCGACCTCCGAGGGCATGGTGGCCGAGGGGATGCCCAGGATGATGTTGTGGACATTGGTGAAGGGTTTGCCGATGTGCAGACCCTGGTCGTCGATGGTGAATTCGCGGATCTGTTTGTCGTGTTGCGAGCCGCGCATCTTGATCACCGCCACGCCGCGCCGCAGAATGCCGTTGATCTCGACGTAGCGCAGCAACAGGATCGCGTCGGTGATGGTGGAGATGTGGGCCTCGGTGATCGAATCCCCGCCCGAGAGTTTGGGCGTGGTGCTGGTGAAGAGGGAGCAGACCTCCTCCTGTTTGGCGAACGAGGTCAAACCGATGACGAACTCGCGGAAGAAACGGACCTGGGCGACCCGCTCCATGGCCGAAACGCTGTCCATGATCAGCCGGCGCGGACGGAACTTCTCGATCTCGCGCTGGATCAGCAGCAGATGGTCCTCGAGTCCCATGGACTCCGGGTATTGGCAGATCACCCGCAGCAGGCCGTCCTCTTCCCATTTCTGGAAATCCAGGCCCCACGACTGGGCATTGCGCAGCAGTTGCGCGTGGGACTCCTCGTAGGCCAGCAGCAGGACTTTCTCGCCGCGTCGGCACCCTTCGGCGGCGAAGGTGGTGGCCAAAAGGGTCTTGCCACCCCCGGTGGGACCGCTGACGAGAAAGATCGAATCCCGGAACAGTCCGCCGCCGGCCATCTGGTCGAGGATGGGATTGCCGAAGCTGATGCGCTGGGTCGAGGAGGACTGCTTGAGTTCGCGGGCCGACAACGGCAGGATGCTGATGCCGATCGGGGAGGTGATCGTGAAAGGATACTCCCCCTTGTAATGGGTGTCGCCGCGCATCTTGAGCACCTGGATGGTGCGCCGGCACTTCTCCTCCTTGAGCACGTTCCGCAAGATGATCACCGTGTCGGAGACGAACTCCTCCACGCCGTGGCGGGAGATGTGTCCGTATTCGTTGAGCCGTTCGGCGGTCAACAGGGCGGTGATGCCCATGGTGCGCAGGGCGTCGATGATGCGGAAGATCTCCCGGCGTACCACGGCGGCGTTGTTGAACTGGTCGAAGAGCGAGCCGATCGAGTCGAGCACCAGCAGTTCGGCGCCGCTTTGCTCGACGGCATGCTCGATGCGCACCAGCAGACCGGAGAGGTCATAGGCGCCCGATTCTTCCATGGGGATCGGTTCCGGCGCGGCGTCGATCAGCTTCAGGCGTCCGGTATCGACCAGTCCCTGGATGTTCCATCCCATGCGGCGCACGTTGCGCAGGATGTCCGGAGCGCGCTCCTCCATGCTCACGAAGACCCCCTTGCGACCGAACTGCACGATGCCGCGGTAGAGGAACTCCATGCCCAGAATGGTCTTGCCGGAGCCGGAGCTTCCGGAGACCAGGCAGGTCCGTCCCTTGGGCAGACCGCCGATGGTCAGATGGTCGAACCCCTCGATGCCGGTGGGCAGTTTCACCAGGGCGTCGGTGTTGTCGTTCATGCGGTTATCAACCTTTCTGTGTTAGTGCGGGGGCGAATGGGATTCGCCCGGTTGTTCCGGCAGCCCGAGAATCTGACGGACACGACCTTCGGCGGAGAGATCGCCGATAATCTTCACGGGCGGCGAGGGGGTCAGTCGGACCAGGGTGGGCGCGGCCAGGATGTTGTTCTCCTCGGCCCGCGCCGGTTGACGCAGGATGTCGATGATCTCCAGTTCATACCGTTCCTGGTAGACGGTTTCGGCCAGGTCGCGGAAATTGGTCGTGGCGCGTTGACCGTTCGGGGAGTCTCCGGTGATGAAGAGCAGGAAACGGGGCGAAGTGGGGGTGCTCATGCCGGAATCCTAGCTCTGGGCGCGTTCACGATAGAGATCGGTCAAATGACCCAACAGTTCCACCAGGACCAGTCGGGCATCCTGGGAAAAGGCGCGCTCCTCGGTCATGGTGGTCCAGTGACCGGTGCCACGCAACATCTTGAGATGCAACACAACCACGTCACGGGCGCCGGCGTGCATGGCCATCAGCCGGGCGGCCACCTTGCGCACCTCCTCGCGAGGGGGATCGCCGCCCTCGCGGGTGGCGACGACGTAATGTCGCACCAGTTCCGAGTAGACCCGTTCCAGGGAGAGCACCCGAAGCCCATCTCCGGGCGTGCGGTTGGAGAGCTTTTCCAGGGACAGGATCTCCTGCTCCTGGCGCAGTCGGCGACGGGTTCGATCCAGTTCGTTGATCAGTTGTTGTCGTTCCACCGCGTAGCGGAGCGAGCGCAACAGCAGGGGGCCATCCAGACTGCCCTTGTTCAGGAAATCCTGGGCCCCGTGCCGGATGGTATCCGCCCCCAAGGCGTCGTCGTCCAGACCGGTCAGCACCACGATCGCCAGTTCGGGAGCCTGATCGTGGAGACGCAGGAAGGTCTCCATGCCGATGCTGTCCGGCAGGTTCAGATCCAGCAGCACTGCGTCGAAGCGCTCTTGGGAGATCCGTTCGAGGGCCTGGCGCAGTTCGCCGACCGGCACCAGAGTCAACCGTGGCAGATGGGCGACGCTACCGTTTCCGGAGATCTCGGCGTTTTCGCGCACCAGCAGTTGATCGGCCTCCGAGTCCTCGACCAGCAGAACGCGCAACGGTTTGTCATGCCCAATGGCGCGTGGTTTGCCGTGATGTTCCCGTGGGGAGTCACGGGAAGAGAGCGGGGTTCGATCATGCAATAAGCTGGCAGGCATCGCGCCCTCCATCGCTCTCAACGCGATCTGGATCGGTCCTTGTCCGGGGAACGATACAGATCCAGACCCAACAGCACCTTTTCCTTGTCGGTGAGATCACCGATGATGCGACGCAACGGTGGGGGCAAGGCCTTGATCAGGGTCGGGGTGGCCAGGATTTTCTCCTCCTCGGCGGATTCGGGATGCTCGAGGATGTCGATCACCACCATCTCGTAGCGCTCGTCCAGTTCATGGACGCAGATGCGGCGCAGATTCTCGATGGCTCTTTCGGAGCGTGGGGTTTTGCCGGTCACGTAGAGCTTGAGCACAAAGTTACCTTCGTGGGTCATCGGATTTGCGCTCCTGGCTGGTGCGTCATGCAACCATGGAATGACCATTTTCTAAAGAGGTTGTTTGGGGATTCCCTGCATGGAATTCCCAAACCTGCACGAATCGAAACAATCGCTTCATGCTTCTTAAATTGCTGCACAATCGGGCGGGCCATGAATGGCCTGCGTCGGCTGTTTGGCATGTGCCAAACAGCCTTTAACGTTCGAGGCGTCGCGCGAAGGGGTGGATCGCAACGCTTCGGCTGACCATTGTGAACCTTGAGGATCCCATCCTGCCGGGTTTGCCGGTTCGCTCCCGCCTGGCATGTGGGTCGTGTTGCGGTCAGGTCGCCCCATCGGGCGTGGATGACTCAAGGCATGAGACTTTCAATGGCAATCCATCCTATCACATCGATTGGGTGATCACCATACGGAATTGTATAAACGAACGGTCGCTGATTCATATTGATCGCCAAGTGGGGATCAGTCCGTTCGAACGCGGCCTTGACGAGGGGAAAATGGGGTGCGTTCAGGTGCCGATCACTCCGGCGGGCCGCCGGGGTGGGAGAGGAACCGGACGATGGCACGGCGATCCTTTTTGGTCGGACGCCCGGCACCGGGAATCATGCGTGGTTCGGCGCGCTGGATCTCGACGATCCGGGCGCGTTCGGCGAGGCTCTCCGGGCTCTCTTCGTAGAGATTGCGGGCCACCGTGGCCGGTCCGCGATGCAGCGAGAGGGCCAGCACCGTCACCTGAAACAGAAAGCTCTCCTTGCGGATCTCCAGCCGGTCGCCGACGCGAACGTCCCGTCCCGGCTTGGCGCGCAGACCGTTGACGTGGATCTTGCCGCCGTTGGCCGCCTCGATGGCCAGGGAGCGGGTCTTGAAGAAGCGCGCCGCCCAGAGCCATTTGTCCAGCCGCTCGACCTGGCTGGCCGGATCGTCGGAGGAGGGGGGAAGTCCGCGAGATGGGGTAGGCATGGTGGGCGTCCGTGGCGCGAAGGTCGGGATCCTGGATGGCAACCGTTCCGGGTCCCGACCATGGCACCCGGTGCGATCATGTCCCTGGATCGGCGCGGGGGTCGCGCGGGTCCAGGCAGGACCAGGAACTGTTTGGGTTGAGATGCGGTTGTCTTTCCGTCGCGGTATGATGCACATGCCCCGGCACGCCCTGATCTCTGGGTGCGCCATATTCCACCACGTTCAGATGATTCAGTCCGATCCGTTCTTTTAGCTGGTGATTTTCGATGTAGACATCCCAATGATGGCCGCTTCCCTGATTGATGTTGGGACGGGTCCAGCCATTTCTGAAGCGATCGATCCACGCCGGCTTGCTCTGAATGGTCCGAACCGCTTGTGTATCCAACTCCCACCATTTTTCGGGAACGCAGAACGGGTACGGGCCGCCGTCGGATGGAGCCGGCAAGCGCCAATCGTAGCGAATCGTCCAGTCAATATCCAGGTTGCGCGGGTGGTGGACACAGTGAATGCGTCTGGGACCGATTCCCCTGGGTTGCACATAGAGCGCCCAGCGGGTGATCTCTGCGAGCGTGCATTGGGCGGTTTGGTGGGTTTTCTGATTGCGGCCCTCGATGAGCGGCGTGATGAGGATGACCTGGAAGGCCGCCTGACCCGCGGATTTTTGTCGCATCGCCTCCGCGTGATTCAGGGCTTGAATGACCGCCTCGGTCATGCGGGTCACCCAGTCACCATCCGGGAGGTCGTCCGTGGCTCCGAACAACTCTTGAAAACCTTTCGTCCAGATTTCACCAATCGGCGGATGGTCCCCATGGACAAGCGCATGATGGGCGAAGAGTTTTTCGAACTCTCGGACGACTTGTTGGGTCGGATGGTTGTGACGACTCGCCAGGCTACGCATGCGGGTTCTGGAAAGATCGCTCAGATAGGGCAGTCGGAGAATCTGAATCGTGTGTTCCTTGCAGATGCGCGTCACCATTTTCAGCTCCTGGCACAGCGCATCATCGGGACGGTCTCGAAACAACGCCGGGTCGAGCAGTGCGAAGGTGGTCATGGCACGGCCTCCGCTTCGGGTTCCTTGCCAGCGTTCATCCGAATGCCGCTCGGATCGTGCGTGAAACGCTCCTCCTTGTCCAATTTGGCATAGTAGATGGCGCTTTCCTCATTGGAGGATTCGTCCATGAAATCCTCGGGCCAGTAATCGCCGATTGAGCCATCGCGGGTCAGGCGGGTGACTTCAACGCGGGAGCAACCCGAGACGCGCGATACGTTCAAAATCACCACATTCTTGAGCAGCCAGTTTTCCAGATGGCTGTCCGGTTCGGCTCGGGCGATCAAGCCCCGGAGTCGGCGCACCAAGTGATCGCTGTGGGTTTCGATGATGAATTGGCGCTGCGCCATGGCTTGGCTGACAAAGAAGTGCGCCAGCCGACTGGCGACCTTGGGGTGCAGATGGGCTTCGGGTTCTTCGATGGCAATATGTCCGACCGTGCCGCACTGTTCCCGATACGTCTCCAAAGGTATGGGTCCGGTCTCTCCCGTGAAGCGCAGGGGGTCCGCGAACAGACCGATCTGCACCAGCGGCAGCAGATAACCGAGTCCGCGCCCCACATGCGGGAGTGATGCCTTGCCGAACAGCACTTGAAATCCGACACCGAGATCATGGATGGAAAGCTCTGCCTGGATGGAGAGGGAACGCATCACGGTATTCATCGCGCCGAGAAGGGAATCGACCTGCACTTCGGTGGGCGGTTGAATTCTCGAGGCGTCCTCGGGAATCTCCAGGGAAGGGAGGAAGTGGATGTTCCCGGTTTGTTGGCGGTGCAGCATCGGTGCCGCGAATTCGCCCTGGCTGCCGATTTCAATCGGATCGGTGGTGGAGGGCATGAACAGAGGATGATTGGAGGTGGCGCGATTGGAGCCCAGATAATGAAGATCCTTGACCAGTCGTTTAAGGTCTTCCAGGGGTTGCGCCATCAAGATCAGATAAGCGTTGTGCCAAGTCCTTTCGATCAACTGAGGACCGACATTGTCACGATTGATGCGCAGATAGGGAATGAAGTGATCCAACTCGACAGCGATCCTTCTGGCCGGTTGATCTTGCCATACGGCCACGAAAGGATTTCTCTGGGTAAGGATTTTTAAATGCACAGGCGCATCCGAGCGTTCCGGAACCTGGATGGTCACTTCCAGGCTGGAAAACCGGATCGAATTGGCAAATTCTTCCAAATGAATGGCAAGGGATGCCTGGACATCCAATCGGTCGTCCGATGTGATGTCCCTTAGCCATTCGACCCCGGAGTTGACGGCAAGATGCGTCCGATTTGGGTTTCTTGCGATCGCCAGTGCCTTTCCAACATCAACCCGACTGGTCCACTCCAGGGTTAGAACAGGGCCAGGAATCGGTTGGTGGTCATTTCTTTCAGGCCAATCATGCGTGAGTTCCCGCAGATTGAAGGCATTCACCACGCCATCCAATCGCAAGGGGATGTGATCATTCGGATCATTCAGGGTTTGCTTGAGCAACAACAAGGTCTGAATCAGGGAACTCTTGCCGGAGTTGTTCGGCCCCACGACGATGGTCAGGGGCGCGAGCGGGATTTCCGTGCGGTCACGATAGGATTTGAAATTCTCGATCGTGATCCCGGTCAGGCGGGCATGCTCCATGGTTTTGTAACCTCAAGATTTAGAAATCCATTTTAATGTTATTTTCTATGCTTAAAGTATAAAAGTCCATCCGGATTTGTCAAGATGGGATATGTTCCATGCGACGTGCGTTCATGGCATAGGATCGACAACGATCCGTACGCCCCGGCAAGCCGCCAGAGCAACATCCAGGAGGTGGGTGGCGCAGGGCAATTGCATTTCAAAATTGAGCGAGCAGGGTTGCAAGAAAATCGTTATT
>NZ_JBZVFG010000083.1:0-7206 GCF_058402785.1 Candidatus Magnetaquiglobus sp. | reverse complement strand
CGGCTTCAACCTGACGAACCGCTTGGATTCGGATGTCCTCCAGGGCTTTGCGGTTTAAGGTGCGCCCATCACGTCTGTCCATGCGGACAGTATACCACATGTCCGGCAATCAATGCACGGATTAGTATCTCAATCACAAGGCCCTGGCAATCACAACCAATCTGTCATATCGGCGGATTTTATGCGGGTCGTCCAAAATTAAGTTTAACTGATATAACTCGAACAAGGTATCGGTTTTGCTTGTATTTTTTGACAATTCAAGCATAGTGTCTGATCGTTTGCAGAAAAAATTTATAATTAAGATTATAATTCGGATCTTTGCGTCGTCTGAATACCTGTTTGACATCAACGCAAAATATGGTATCTCTTGTTCGTATTGGTGCTTCTTGCATAACTATTGATAATGCAAATCTCAATCATTTTTGGAATGACGAATGGCCTATCATGAATCATCCGGCATGGGCTGGTGGCCTGCCATCACGATCTTTGCCGTCATGTTGGCTGGCAATGGATGGTGGGTGGAACTCCTGGTGGCAGGTGGTTTATTCTTGTTCTTATCGGATTCGTGGCGTGCCGCGCTATTGCTGGTGCTGGTCGTTTACTGGCTGGTTCGCAAGCTGACCCAACAATCCAAACCATTACTCTCCGACGCCAAGTCCGTGCCCTCCATGCCAGAGCCCACGCTGGACGGAACTGGGTCAAGCGAAACAGAGGTGATTTCAGTTCCGCGACACACCCCGCAACGACCCACTCCCCAACCCTCGATTGCGTTAACCGTCACGCCTTCCATTGATTCCGCAATGGGGGGTGATGCGGTGCAACCGACACGCAATGAGCCGTTCGTGACGGTCCGACTCGGCAACCGTGAGACCAGCCACCGGATTCCACCGCCCCCGCCATCGCTCCGAGACCCTATCCAAACACGTTGGATTCCGCCTGGAAAGTTGGTCATGGTGGCTGGCTTCATGCTGCCAGGGGGAATGCTGTATGTCGGAAGCCCCGCGGACCGCTACAGACGTGATGACCCGTCGTTGATCGATCCCTCGCTTGAGGTGACCCAGCATCCCATCGATCCCGCTCTGAAATTGACCTCGTACTGGCCGGATTACGCGCAGCTCACACCGGATGCGCGTCGGGCCTATCTGGAATGGTTGGCCGGAGGTCGTCACGCGCAGGAGATCGACATCGGTTATCTCTTTTTGTTTTATTACGGATTGGAACGCCGGGTGTTGACCGATGTGGCGGACGATCCGAGTGCACAGACAGAGATCACACCGATTGCCCAAGAGATCCGGAGGCTTCTGGCGATATATGGGACGAATCACTCGTTCCGGAACTATGCCACGGAACTCCTGGCTTACCTCGAATCGGTGCGCATTGAACCGGCGAGCTATCTGGCGCCTCCACCGGCAGCAGAGCGCTCCTTTCCGCTTCCGATGCGACTGCGCATCGCGCTGGGTCAACTGGCCGTGGACCGGCAGCCCCTGCCGGCTGCCTGGGCGCTTGCCTGGGTTCTGTCCGATCCGAACCGGGTACTGCGCACGCCGGTCAAACGGTGCAAGGCGCCATTCGCGACGCTCTTTCAGGTAAAATATATCGAATGGTTTGGCTCCGGTATGCGATTGCGCGCCAATCAGACCAGGCTCACGATCGCCTACCGGGCAGCTTCGGGCAAATTGGCTGGGATGGAATTCAAACGGCAACTGGACCAGATCCCGGAAATTGCGGCGCAATCCGCGCCCCAGGCCAAGCTTCAAGAGTTGATCGATCACTGTGCCAGCCTGTTGGAGCCTTACAGCCGCTTCATCGGGCGCCATCCGGAGCTGGAGAATACGCATGAGGCATGCCTGTTGCTGCCTCTGACCTGTTGGCCAGCCGAGCTTGTGGCTGAGTTGCTCACCCTTCAGGAGCAGACGCAACACGAATTACAGGTCTTCCGTTTTGACGCGCTGATGGAGCGTTTTCAATGTTCGGCCAATCTGTCACGGGAGTTGATCACCGGGTTGGCCGCGGTTTTAGGGGCTCACCGGATCGGCATGCACCCGGATTGCGAGAAGGGGCGGAAACGGTTCAAGCCGGATGAGTACGTGGTCCTTTTTCAAGCCGAAGCGGATGAAGATATCCCCTGGAACACCCCGACCTATCTGGCTGGTGTCACGACCGTGGAATTGGCCTGTCTGGTGGCGTTGGCGGATGACATCGAACGACTCGCTCCTCCGACTCTGACACGTCTCACGGAGCAGATCGACTCCTGGGCCCATTTGCATCCGGGACAACGGCAACGACTCAAGGCGCATATGCGCTTGTCTCTGGTGCAGCCCCCGAAGCTGGCGACCCTGAAAAGGCGCTGTCTGCCGATGCCGATCGATGCCCGGCATACGGTGGCGAAGTTTCTGGCGCATCTGGCCGAGGCCGATGGAATCATCACGTCCGGTGAGGTCAAGCAACTTGAGCGCATCTACCAGGCGTTGCAGCTCGATGTGCAGATGCTTTATGACGATCTGCACGGGGTGAGTGCGCAACGTATTTCCAAAAAGAGATCCGCTTACAGCGTGCCAGCGGAGGGCGCCATACCCGCAGCTCGGGATGGATCCCTGGAGTTGGATCCATCGCATGAGAATCCGGCCGATGCGCGTCAGTCGATTCAGCAAGAGACCGATCCATCCGGTGTTCGGCTCGATTTTGCGCGGATTGCCCAACTGCGACAGGAGACCGAATCGGTCACCACGCTGTTGGCGGAACTGTTCGCCGGGGAAAATGCCGAAGTTCGACCCGTGTCCCATCCAGCGTCCACACCCGAGCCTGAACCGGTCGAACAGCCTCTGTTTGGATTGAGTCCGGAGCATGCGGCATTCTTGCGTCAACTGGTGATGCGTCCCACCTGGTCACGCCAGGAGTTAAGCGATCTGGCAGCCGACATGGCGTTGATGCTCGACGGCACCCTGGAACTGCTGAACGATGTCATTCTGCAACGTTTTGAGCTGGATCTCTACGAAGGTGAGGATCCGGTGGAGATCCTGCAACATCAACCCCTGCTGGAGAAATTGTCTGCATGAGCACCACCATGCGCATCAAGGATCGGGATGCGGTAATCAACGCACTGCGAGCGGGAGTTGTCCCACGAACCGGGCAACATCTGATTCAGGTGGGACGCAAGCGGGAGGTTGAGGCGCTGTTGCGGGATATCGAACGGATTCATGACGGCGGATCGAGTTTCCGGATCGTGATCGGCGAGTATGGCGCGGGCAAGACCTTTTTCTTGAATTTGATCCGTTCGATCGCCTTGGAAAAGCGCTTGGTCACCATGCAGGCCGATCTCAATCCGGATCGGCGTCTGCATGCCAGCGGAGGTCAGACACGATCACTCTACCAGGAGTTGACCCGCAATTTGGCCACGCGTACCAAGCCGGAAGGCAATGCCCTGCAGGGAGTGATCGAAAAATTCATTGCCCAGGCCAAAACCGATGCCAAGGGAGAGGGTACAAGCGCGGAGGGATTAATTCGCAGCCGTTTGCTCCCGTTGACGGAACTGGTCAACGGCTATGATTTTGCCGAGGTGATCGCTGCCTACTGCCGTGGATACGACACGAATGACACAACGCTGCAATCCCATGCTTTGCGCTGGTTGCGTGGTGAATTCAGTACGCGCACCGATGCCCGGAACGCACTGGGTGTGCGCACCATCGTGGACGATGCCACCGTTTATGATCAGATCAAGCTGATGGGACGTTTCGTGCGCCTGGCGGGGTTCTCGGGCCTTCTGGTCTGTCTGGATGAGCTGGTCAACCTGTACAAATTGGCCAATACCCAGGCGAGAAACGGCAACTACGAGCAGATTCTGCGCATTCTGAACGACTCCTTGCAAGGCTACGCCGAGGGGGTTGGTTTTCTGCTGGGCGGAACGCCGGAGTTTCTTCTGGATACCCGCCGGGGGTTGTACAGCTACGAGGCGCTTCAATCCAGGCTGGCGGAAAACCGGTTTGTCAAGAACGGCTTGGTCGATCTGTCGGGGCCGATCATTCGCCTGACGAGTCTGACACCGGAAGAGCTGTTCGTCCTGCTCGGAAACCTGCGTCATGTGTATGCCTCCGGCCATCCGGAACGCTATCTGCTGCCTGATGAGGGGTTGCAAGCGTTTCTGGATCACTGTGCCAGACGGTTGGGGGATGCCTATTTTCGTACGCCGCGCAGCACCATCCGCGCATTCATCGATCTGCTCGCCACCCTGGAACAGAATCCGGGCGTGGCGTGGAGATCGCTCCTCGAGGCGGTGCAGGTGATGCAAGATCACGGGGCAGTGGCTGACATGCCGGACGAGGGTGAGGACGAGGATGAGTTGGTCAGCTTCCGGCTCTAGCCGCTCTTTCGAGTTGCTCGACACGCGCATTCAACGTTGGATCTGGAACCAAGGGTGGGACGAGCTGCGTCATGTCCAGGAAGAGGCCATTCCGGTCATCGACCAGGCCAAACAGGATGTCATTCTCGCCGCAGCGACCGCATCCGGCAAAACCGAAGCGGCTTTCTTTCCGATCCTCAACCGTCTGTTGAGCGCCCAACCACAGCCGCGGGCGGTGGTGTATGTCAGTCCACTCAAGGCGCTCATCAACGATCAATGGGGCCGGCTGGTCGATTTGTGCCAATGCGTCGATATCCCGGTGATCCCCTGGCATGGGGATATCTCCTCCCGAATCAAAAACGCCTTCATTCAGAAACCTCATGGGGTGTTGTTGATCACGCCCGAATCCCTGGAAGCGATCTGCGTGACTCGGGGCAGTTGGCTGTCAACCCTGGCTGCAAACCTAGACTATCTGGTCGTCGATGAGTTGCATGCCTTCATCGGCACCGAGCGCGGCAAGCAGTTGCAATCGCTGTTGCGACGCCTGGAGTTGGTGGCTGGTCGCCCTTTGCCTCGGGTGGGACTGTCGGCGACCTTGGGGGATATGAGCCTGGCTGCGGAGTTCTTGCGTCCTGGCAAGGGAGCCGAGGTGCGGTTGATCCTGGATCCGGCCCAAAGTGGGGAGTTGCAACTGTTGGTCAAAGGGGTGATCGATCGTTCCCCGGAGGGTGACGATCAGACCGTGCTCCAAGAGTCGCAAATCGAGGATCTGGTGAGCGGTGGCCTGCTGGATATCGGTGCGGATTTGTTCAGAAAACTGCGTGGATCGAACAATCTGATCTTTCCCAACAGTCGCAACCGGGTAGAGCTGTTGGCCGATCTGCTGCGCCGCTGTTGTGATCGGGAGGGGATACCCAATGAGTTCTGGCCACATCACGGGAGTCTGTCCCGGGAGATTCGCGAGGAGACCGAAGTCGCCTTGAAACGTGGGGATCGTCCGGCGACTGCGATCTGTACCACAACGTTGGAGCTGGGCATCGACATCGGGAGCGTGCAAAGCGTTGCGCAGATTGGGCCGCCCCCATCGGTGGCCAGTCTGCGACAACGGATGGGGCGTTCGGGTCGCCGTGCTGGAGAAGCCTCGATTCTGCGTTGTTATGCCATGGAATCGGCATGTACCGCCCATTCAGACCTCTCCGATCTGCTCCGTGAGGGCTTGGTGCAGACCATCGCCATGCTTCGTCTACTGTTGGCGCGCTGGTTTGAACCACCCTTGGTCCAGGGACTCCATGCTTCGACCTTGGTGCAACAGATCCTGTCGGTGATTGCCGAGCGGGGAGGCGCGACAGCCGGGCAGTTGTGGAACACCCTGACGGGAGATGGCACATTTGGCAACTTGACACGGTTGGAGTTCCTGGAGTTGCTGCGACATCTCGCGAGATGCGATCTTCTGACTCAAGATGGAGCGGGCGTGTTGCTGCACGGCCTCCAGGGGGAGAAGATGGTCAACCACTATTCGTTCTACAGCGCGTTCCAGAGCGATGAGGAGTTCCGTCTCGTCTGTCAGGGACGCTCCCTGGGGGCGCTGCCGATCCATCGTCCACTGGTGGTCGGACAGTTCATTGTCTTTGCCGGGCGCCGATGGGTGGTGCTGGATGTGGATGTGGACAAGAAGCTGATCACCGTGAAGCGTGGCTCGGGAGGTACGCCGCCCGCGTTCGGCGGCGGCTCCGGCAAGGTGCATGATCGGGTGCGGGAGGAGATGCGGCTGGTTCTGTCGGAGGCTGAGGCAGTTCCTTTCCTGGACTCGATGGCCAGGGGGCTCTTGCGGGAGGCGCGCCGCTACTATCTTGAGGCCGGATTGGCCCGTCGCCTGTGCATTCCCACGGGGAACGGGGTGGCGCTTTTGACCTGGCGCGGGGACCGGAGCAACGATGCGTTGGCGCTCTTGTTGAAGAAACAGGGATTCCAGGCCATCAATACCGGGCTCACGGTGCAGATTTCAAATGTCGATGCGCGCCCGGTCATGGATGAATTGCGGCGTATCAGTCAGCAGGTCGAGATGGATCCCTGCGTTTTGCTGGCGGATGTCAAAAACCTGCTTCAGGAAAAGTGGGATTGGGCGCTGCCCGAGACATTGCTGAGACAATCGTTCGCTTCGATTCATTTGGACCTGGTGGGTGCCCGTGCGGTGGCGGAGTCGATCGTGCGCAATGAAACTTGTTTGGATGCGGGGGAGATGGCATAATCCGGGTCGGTAGTTGGGTTTTGGCGTTCGGAGTGGCTGCGCCAGTTGAGGTGATTGAAACATATCAGTTCTAACACAAATATCACCTTTTTGGTTTGGATTGATCACGCCAATTGAGGCGATTGAACCCCATTTTTCCAGGTACCATCTTTCCAAACCCAGATTGACCACGCCAATTGAGGCGATTGAAACATTAGCCCCATGCACTGCTCTGGTAAGGCATGTGCGTTTGGGCCGCTCGCGCCAATGGTGGCGATTTAGACCTGTTGCCGATTATGTCGTGCCACAGATTGTTGGTTCGGACTACCTACGCCAATTGAGGCGATTGAAACTCTAGAGCTTTTTGAACAGTGTTTTCAGCAGTCCGACCGCCCGCCAATGGAGGCGCTTGAAATTCTGGGTGGAACGGTGGTGCCGCTGGCAATCAGCGGCACGCCACTTGGCAGGGGCAGGGCGGGGATAGAGAAGTGAGTGTTCGCAGTGGATGGCGACTGACTGGTTTGAGGAGGGTGTAAGCGTTTTGAATTATAACTATTATTATGATAATTAAAACAGGTAAACCCCCGGATCTGCCGGGGTGACAGTAGCAGTTTGACATTTCCGGGAATCGTCCATGGTGTTT
>NZ_JBZVFG010000082.1:6907-7338 GCF_058402785.1 Candidatus Magnetaquiglobus sp. | reverse complement strand
CGGAAAAGTGGACGAACACGTCCTCGCTGCCATCTTCCGGGGCCAAAAAGCCGAAACCCTTGGAATTGTTGAACCACTTGACCGTCCCACGAACCGTTTGCGACATTGTTTTCTACTCCCGATAATCAACTGGACCACATAAACTTTAGGATAAATTGAGTAAAACGTCCCATCGTCCTCTCCGCTTATCCCCTCTGGACATTACCATACGGAGGAGCGCAACCCGAAACAAGAAAAAATTTTTTATGGGTTGATTTTTTTTGGCGCGCACCCGCATTCCTTTGCAATTTTACATAGATTCCTATGATCCTGAATCGCGACCGCCAATCCAAACCCATTCCCATCCATGTCCGGCGAGCGGCAACCGCACTTGGTCACAGGTTGGGATCCGATCACGAGAGGTCATCAATCGCCTCATCCCCAGTCATGAC
>NZ_JBZVFG010000082.1:0-6807 GCF_058402785.1 Candidatus Magnetaquiglobus sp. | reverse complement strand
GAACGGGCACGATGGAGGCTCCTCATCCCCAGTCATGACGAACGGGCACGATGGAGGCTCCTCATCCCCAGTCATGACGAACGGGCACGATGGAAGGCAGGCAAACCGACATGTTCGAAGGGACAAACCACGCGCAACGAATCGGGACACCCGGAGAGGCCAACCCCTACAGAATCAGTTTGGAAATGGGTTCCGAGGTGGAGATACCCGCTTTCTGATAATAGAGGCGCATGGCGGCTTCGGAGAGGGAGACCTTGTAGGCCACCGAAGCGCGGGAGGTGTCGTTGGCGACACCGGCCATGCTCTGCACCGCCTGCTGCTCGAACAGACGCAGTTGAGAGACGCTGGCCATGGTCCGGGTGCGTTGCGACAGGGCGTCGAAGGCGGCCTGGGCGCTGGCACCGAAGATCAACGTATTTTCGCCGTAGATGCTCATTCTTGTTCAACCTATTGGAAAGCAAAGATAAACGACCCGAGAAACGCAGCCACGCCGAGCCATTCATTAGAGATTCTCACTTTATCTGAATTTCGTCAAATCGCCAAGGAGAATTTTTCCAGATTTCGCGCGCGCCATCTCTCCATCGACCCGACCAGCCCGACCCCCGTCAACCCAACCAGGCACGCGTTCGTTCGAGTCCGCGATGCAGGCGATGCCGCCAGGGGTGGACGATCTTGCGCCAGAAGCAACAGGGTTCGAAAACACCGCCGAAATGCTCCTTGAACTGGAAGATCCCCCTCAGCCTGGGGTCATCGGTGTGCGGACGCACGCCCCCCAGATCGTATTCGGCCACGCCGCGCGTCTTGAGCGCCCGCATCACCTCCCAATGGAGAAGATTGGCCGCGCCGGTGGCCGGGGCATCGATCACCGCCCCATGCAGATAGTATCCCCGTCCGGCATCGAACACGATCAGCGCCCCGGCCTGGAACGTCCCGTCCAGCCAGGCGCTCATCTTCAGGGTGGATGGGGCCAGATGGCGTTCGAGAGCCGCGAAATAGCCTTCGGAATGGGGATTGTGGCGTCCTCCGCGGGCATAAGCGCTCTCCAGGCCGCTTTGGAACCGTCGCGGTTCCAGCTCCGGGCGGATCTCGACTCCCTGGGTGCGCGCGCGTCGGATCTTGTTGCGATGGGTGGGCTTGAGCGCCATCCAGAGGCGCTCCTCATCACGGGTCAGATCGACCACATAAGTGCCGAACGGCTCCAGGATCTCTCCCCCCACGCTCCGGATCGTCTCTTCGGGCCAACGGGCCATGTTGAAGCGCGACTCCACGGCAAACGCTCCGGCGCGGCGCGCCTGGTCGAACAGGTGGCTCAATTCGGTCTCCGCAGGTTCCGGCCAACTGCCGTACACCACCCAGCGCGACTGTCCCAGTTCGCGCACCTGGCCGACATGGATCCGGCCCCGCACCAGTTCCACCGGCACAGCCGCGCTCACCGCGCCGATCGCGTTCATCACCCGCAACCAGGCCTGACTCAAGAACAGGTTGGTTTCGACCGTCCCCCCATCCAGTCCGCCCATCTCCATCAACTCCCGTCCGAGGTGTCGCGCACGCCCCACCCGGCCTCATCCCCGGCGAGGGAGGCAAAGAGCGCCAGGTATCCCCGCGCCATGGCCCGCACCGAATGGCGTTCATGCACCTGCTCCCGCCACGCCTCTCCCATGCGGCGCGCCGCCTCCGGATCGCTCTCCAGCCGGGAGACCGCCTCGGCCAGCGCCCGGTCATCCCCAACCGGGGTCAACAGGCCGTTCACCCCCTCCCCGATCAGATCCGAAAACGGCGGAATGCGGTGGCAGACCACCGGCAGTCCGAACAGGCCGGCCTCGAGCAGGGCATAGGGCAACCCCTCGCGCAGGGAGGGAAACAACAACCCCCGCGCCCGCGCCATGACCGCCAGAACCTGCTCCCTGGGCAACTGGCCGAGAAAATGGACCCGCTCCGCGGTGCCGTTCTCCACCACCAGGTTCAACATGGCCTCGAAGAATCCGGGAAAATGAGGCTCCCCATTCGGAAAAAAGGTCTGCCCGCCGACGATCACCAGATGCAAATCCGGCCAGAGTCTCGACACCTCGGCCCAGGCGCGAATCGCCACATCCTGCCCCTTGGGCGGCTCGACCCACCCCACCACCACCCAGAACCGTTCCGGCAACCGCAGGTCGTCCGGTGGTTGATCCAGCGCACCCCCGATCGCGGCGTTCACGCCATTGAGAACGATCCGCACCGGCGCCAGATCCGGACAGGCCCTCTCGATCAGACGCCCGATGTGGGGAGCCACGGCGGTCACGGCTGCCGACCGACGTACGATCCAACGCAACAACGGGGTGTCGCGACGTTTCCCCTCGGCCAGGACCAGGGCATCGGTGCCATGAAAGGTGGTGACCCCCGGCGGTCCGCCGAACCAGCGGAGCAGATGAAAGAAGATCTGATAATCCCGCGCGGTATGAAAGTGGATCACATCCACCCCCTCGCGTCGGATGAGTCGCCACAGGGTCCACAGGGTGCGCGGCAGTTCGGCCACCAGACCCAGCAGACCACGCAAAGGTCTACGCCGGTCCCACAACGGGCGCAGACGCATCTTGTAGAGGGTGATCGGGCCGAACCGCTCGACGCTCAACGTTTTTTGCCCCCAGGGTCCGGGCGCGAACAGCGATACCCGGATCCCCATGGCGCTCCAGGCATGGGCCAACTCGGCGATCATCACGTTGATCCCACCGTGGGCTACGGGAAAGGTGGCATGGAAAACCACCAGAACATGACGCGCTCCGGACGGCCCGTTCATCGGTCTCCCGCCCTCCGTGCGAACGTCATCCCCACTCCCTGCCATCCCTTGCCATCCCTTGTCGAACGCGATTAATCTACCACCCTGTTTTGTTGGGTTTCCTTAAACGATTTCCCACGCCCCACGGTATCACGCGATGCAGTCCGACTCAAGGCGCCGCCCCAAACCGGTCATTCTGGCCCTGGCCCCCCACCCCTGGGATACCCATTGGTTGAGCCGACAGCAACTGCTCTCCCGCTTGGCGCGCCGCGGCTGGCCGGTGATCTACGCCTCCGGCCCCCTGGACTGGTGGTCCCGCGACACCCCGGAGTGGCAACGCGCGCCCTGGCGCGGTCGGCTGGAACCTCGAGAAATCGGCGTCCTGACCGACATTCCGGGCCGCTGGCCCTGTCTGTGGGACCGTTTTCCCGCCTGGAGCCGCACCGCCACCGCCCTGCACGCCCGTCGTCTGCGCTCTGCCGCCGACCGTTTGAGCGACCGACGGCACCTCATGCTGTTTCATCCGCGCTTCGAACCCTATATAGAGCTTCTGCGACCCGATCGGGTCCACTACCACGTCTACGATGTCTACCGGCTGATGGGGGAGTGGTCGGAGGAGAAGGCCACCATGGAGACGCGACTGGTCTCCCGCGCCGATCTGATCACCACCTCCTCCCCCGGCATGGCGCTCAACCTGCCCGCACCCGGTCCCGGGAAGGCACGCCAACTCCCGAATGGCGCGGATGCCCACCATTTCGCCTCCGCGGATCTGGCCCCCTGTCCCGCGGAGTTGGCCTCCATTCCCCATCCGCGCATCGGCTATGTGGGCAACATCAACCCCAAACTCGACTTCGAAATGATCGAGACCCTGGCCCAGGACCATCCGGAGTGGCACTGGATCTTCATGGGACCGGTCACCCTGCATGGTCAGAAAGCGCGCGACTGCCAGACCCGCCTCACCTGGGACCGGCTGCGCCAACGCCCGAACATCCATTTCCTGGGGCTCAAACCGCGCGACATCCTGCCGTCCTACCTGGTCCACATGGATCTGCATGTCATCTGCTACAAGATCGCCCGCGTGGAAGAGGGATCCCCCGAGGATTGGGTGGTGCATGGCTACCCCACCAAGCTCCACGAGTATCTGGCCACCGGCAAGCCGGTCGTGGCCGCGCCCCAGACCGCACTGCTCGAATTCTCCGACGTGACGGCCATCGCCGCAACGATCCCGGAATGGGAACGGGCCATCGCTGCCGCCGTGGCCGGACAGGGCGTCGGCACGCCGGTCACCCGCCGGGCCAGAGCGCTGCAAAACACCTGGGAGAGCCGTGTCGATCTGCTGGAATCGTGGCTTGAGCAGCTCCATCCGGATATGGCATAATGATTCCTTGCATCCCTTCGTTCCCTTTCAAGTCACACCAGGCCGCGCCGGACACCCCATGATCCAAACCATGTCCCAGACCTTTCTCGAATTCGAGCGCCCCATCGGCGAGTTGATGTCCAAGATCGACGATCTGCGCCATCTCTCCAACAGCTCGGACATCAACATCTCCCAGGAGATCGCCCGCCTGGAACAAGAAACCATCCACCTGACCGAACGGATCTTCGCCAAGCTCACCCCCTGGCAGAAAACCCTCCTGTCGCGCCATCCGGATCGCCCCTTCTCCACGGACTATCTGGAACTGGTCTTCTCCAACTTCACGGAACTGCACGGGGATCGGGTCTTCGGGGACGACGAATCGATCATCGGCGGTCTGGCGGTGCTCGACGACATCGACGTGATGGTGATCGGCCAGGAAAAAGGGCGCGGCACCAAGGAAAAGGTGCGCCGCAACTTCGGCATGCCCAAACCCGAAGGGTATCGCAAGGCGCTGCGGCTGATGAAACTGGCGGAAAAATTCAAGCTGCCGATCATCTGTCTCATCGACACCCCTGGCGCCTATCCGGGCAAGGGCGCCGAAGAGCGCGGCCAGGCCGAGGCGATCGCCCGCAACCTGAAGGAAATGGCCTCGCTCAAGGTGCCGATTCTCTCGGTGGTCATCGGTGAAGGGGGCTCCGGGGGCGCGCTGGCCTTGGGGATGGGCAACCGGGTGCTGATGATGCAGTATGCCACCTATTCGGTGATCTCGCCGGAGGGGTGCGCCTCGATTCTCTGGAAGGACTCCTCCAAGGCCGAACTGGCCTCCGAGGCACTGCGCCTGACCGCGCCGGACATCCTGGAACTCAAGGTGATCGACGAGATCATCCCGGAACCGATCGGCGGTGCGCATCGCAATCCCGACGAGGCCGCCAACCTGCTCAAACGCCACCTGATCCAGAATCTGCGCGAACTGCGCCGCAAATCCTCGCGCACCCTGATCAAGGAACGTTTCGACAAGTTCATGAACATGGGCGTGGTGGATATCGTCACCGGATCCTGACCCGTTCCACCCCGAACGCCCGTTCCAAGCGCATGGACAGCTTCTCCGCCCCCGCCCGATCCCCTCGGCCCCGCGCCGAGGTTCTGCCCATCCGGACCATGGATCTGGAAACGGTCTGCGCGTTTCTCGTCGAATGCCAGACCGGCACGCGGGAGAACACCCCCCCGGTCGAGTCGCCGCACGCCAACCGCACGACCGGAAGCGCCCCCTCCCCCGCCGCCTGGAAAAACGCCTACGCCCAAACCTGGATGACCTCCCCACCCAACCATGGTTTCATGCTGGTGGATGAGAATCGGGTGGTCGGCGCCTTCATGGCGCTCCACGCCGAACGGCTCATCCGGGGACGGTTGGAGAAGTTCTGTCACTTGGGCCATTGGGTGGTGCTGGAAGGGTATCGGGGGCAGAGTCTCTCCCTGCTGCGCGCCTTGAAGGCCCAGCCCGACACCCATTTCACCCTCTTCAACGCCAACGAAACCGTGGCGCGGATCCTGGCCACCCAACGATTCGTCCGACTCTCGGACCGGATCAGCGCGCTCTCCACCCTGCGCTGGCCGGGAGGATTCACCAGCCGGGTCATCGTGGACCGGCACGAAATCCTCACCGCGCTCTCCCCCGAGGCGGCCCAGGCGTGTCGTCACCACCGCCCATTCCCCTGGCTGCGTCAACTGGCGCTCGGCGACCGGCACGGATACTGCCACATCATCCATAAACCCTTCAAACAGGGACGGTTCCAGGCCACCAACCTCCTGCACGTCAGCGACGGGGAGCAGTTCATGCGCCACTATCCGGCCTTGGCCCGTCACCTGCTCTTCAAGGAAGGAATCACCTCCCTGCGGGTGCCGAGTCGCCTGCTGCCAGCCCCCCTACCCGGCGCGCGGGAACGGCGCGATCCATGCGCCCGACTCTTCCTTTCCAACCGACTGGGCGAAGCGGACATCTCCTGTCTGTACAGCGATTGGATGACCCGCGACATTCAGTCGTGCGGATTGTCGTGAATTTGCAAATTTCCACCCAGAACATGCGATCCATGGCAATAATTCAAAAAATGGTGTAGGATGGCATGAAATGCGGAAATTTTTGAAAAGATCGCATACCACACCAGCCCCCTCCCTTCCAACCGGAGATCCCATGCCGCAATCCCTCCACACAGGCCCGATCGTGACAGGTGCGCTGCTCATGCTTGTCGGTTTCCTGGTGTCCGGGTCCGCGCATGCCGAACCCAAGAAACCAGCCCATCCGCACGCCACGCCGCCGGCTTTCGACCTCTCCTATCAACGCGATGGTGATGCCAATCCCGGCCAGATGCGCTTCTCCCCCACGCCGGACGGTCAACAAATCTGGATCGGCACCCCCCGCGTCATCGTCCATGCCCCGGATGGCTCCAGCCAGCCGACCAGCCATACCCCCGACGCCGATTCGATCACCATCCCGGCCAACCCGCCGACCCTCACCTTCGATCTGACCCCGGACGGCACCCTGACCCGCGTCAGGCCTGACCCGAAAAAAAGCAACGATTGAACCGCAACCATCCTGAATGGTTACGGTTTCCGCAAGGTTGCGTGCGAAATACGGGAGTCGTTTCCAAACTTGCATGATGGGGGGAGAACCCCCTCACCCCCCAACCGTGGACCTCCC
>NZ_JBZVFG010000081.1:0-7438 GCF_058402785.1 Candidatus Magnetaquiglobus sp. | reverse complement strand
GGAGAACCCCCACACCCCCCGTACCATGGACCTCCCTTCGGGAGTTCCATGGTAAGATGTGTTGCCACGGCGCGCCGCTTCCGGTAAAGTCAACCCTGTTTTTTTAGACGATTCATCTTCATCCGTCCAGAGCTGGTAACGAAAAAATATGGCAGACTCCCTCTCCGCCACGGCGCGGACCCTGACCGTGGATCTCGGGCCACGCTCCTACGACATCCTGATCGGCGCCGGGATCCTCTCCCGCTTGGGCGACGAGGCGCGCATCCGCTTCCGGGGACGACGCCTGGCCGTGGTCACCAACGCCACGGTGGCCCCGTTGTTCCTGGACGCCACCCGTCGCGCGCTCGTCGAGGCCGGCTACCAGGTGATCGGGATCGTTCTGCCGGACGGCGAGACCCACAAGAACTGGGTCACCCTGCAATCGATCTTCGATGGCCTGATCGCCAACCGTTTCGAACGCGGCGATGGGTTGGTGGCTCTCGGGGGTGGGGTGGTCGGCGACATGACCGGTTTCGCCGCCGCCTGTCATCTGCGTGGAGTCCCTTTCCTGCAGGTGCCGACCACGCTTCTGGCCCAGGTTGACTCCTCGGTGGGCGGCAAGACCGGCATCAACCATGCCCTGGGCAAAAACCTCATCGGCGCCTTCCATCAACCGTGCCTGGTGCTCATGGACATCGATACCCTTGCCACGTTGCCCAAACGGGAGCTTCTGGCCGGCCTGGCCGAGGTGATCAAATACGGCGTGCTGTGGGACCGGGCCTTTTTCGAGACGATCGAAACCCACCTGGAGGCGGTTCTGTCCGGTGATCCGGGCCTGATGATCGAGATTCTCCATCGCAGCTGCGCGATCAAGGCGGAAATCGTGGCCCAGGACGAACGGGAACAGGGGGTGCGGGCCTTGTTGAATCTCGGCCACACCTTCGGGCATGCGGTGGAGGCGCTGACCGGCTATGACCAGTGGTTGCACGGCGAGGCCGTGGCCATGGGCATGGTGGTGGCCGCGCGGCTGGCGGTGCGGATCGGTCTTTGTCCTCCGGACGAGGAGCGGCGCATGACCGCCCTGATCGAGCGGGCCGGTCTGCCGGTGCGGCTCCCGGTCCATCCGGTCGAGGCGTATGTCGAGGCCATGGGCCACGACAAGAAGGTGGAGGCGGGTCGGATCCGCTTCGTGCTGCCCGAGCGGATCGGTCGAACGTTGGTGCGCGCCGATGTCGATCTCGACGCGGTGCGTGCCACCCTCGCGGCGTGCATGGCTTGAATGGCCGGTTCGCTCGACCCTTGAGTAAGGATTGAATGGCATGCCTTCCTTGCACCATCTCACCATGGCCCAGCGCATTGCCGCCGGATTTTCGGTGCTGATCGCGCTCCTGTTCGCCCAGTTCGCCCTGTTCGATCATCAAAACCGCCAGTTGCAGGAGATCCAGCAGCGCATGGTGGAGCACCCGTTCAAGGTCAACGGCGCGGTGCAGAAGTTGGACAAGGATGTACGGGAGATCCGACACGCCAGCGTTCTGTTGCTGACGTTCCAGAACAAAGAGGAGATTCAACGGACCGAGACCCGCTTGCAGGCCACCTGGAACAATCTCCAGGGCCAGCTGGGGATCATCGAGTCGCGTTTTCTCGGGGATATGGAACGGGTGCGTGAGACCAGGGGGTTGTTGGAGAGCTGGTGGCATACGTTGTTGCATCGCGAGATCGAGTTGCTGCTCGAGGGCAGGAGTCGCGAAGCGGCGGCGTTGCACGAGGAAGAGGCGTATCGGCGCAGACTGGCGCGTATCGACGAGAATGTTCATTATATCACGGAGTTTTCGTACAACAAAGCATTTCTCTTTTCCCAGGAGTACGAACAGTCCGTGGCTGCGGCCAGACGGGTGGTGATCGGATTTTTTCTGTTCATCGTGGTGCTGGGGCTGTTCGTGGCGATCCAGGCCACCCGTGCCATCACCCGACCGTTGCGCGCCTTGAATCAGGCGGTCAACAACCTGGCCGAGAAACGGTTCTCCACCGCCGTGCCGGGCACGGAGCGGCAGGACGAATTCGGCACTCTGGCCCGATCGATCGGGGTGTTGCAGGAGATGGCGCGCCGCACCGACGAGGAGACCTGGATCAAGAGCGAGGTCAATGCCCTCTCCACCCATCTTCAGCAGCGCACCGACACCGAGTCGTTCGCCGGACAGCTGGCGCATCGGTTGACCCCGCTTCTGGAGGGGCGGCATGGCGCTTGTTATCTGTTCGACGAAACGCGCGAGGTTCTGGTATTGAAGGGAGGATATGGTCTGGACGAGGCGGTCTTGACGCGCCGCGAGATTCCGATCGGCGAGAATCTCGTCGGCCTGTGCGCCCAGAAACGGCAGGTGTTGACCCTCACCGCGCTGCCCGAGGGGTATGTGAAGATCGGTTCCGGTTTGGGGGATGGCGCGCCGCGCGGTCTGCTGCTCGCCCCCCTGGTCTTTCAGGATCGCATCCTCGGCGTGGTGGAGGTGGCCTCGTTTTTGGCGTTCACTCCCAGGCATCACGCGCTTCTGGAGACTCTTTTGCCGGTGATCGCCATCAACCTGGAGAGCCTCAACCGCCACCGGCGCACCACGGAACTGCTCGAGGAGTCACGCCATCAACAGGCGTTGCTCCGGCAATCCGAGGAGGAGCTGCGCGTCATCAACGAGGAGTTGCGCGTCAAGAGCGACGATCTGGAACGGCAGACCACGGAATTGCGTCGCTCCGAGGAGGAGATGCGCGTGCAGGGCGAGGAGCTGCTTTCGGCCAACGAGGAGCTGCGTGGCAAGCACGACGAACTGGAACGCCACGCCCGCGAGTTGCACGCCGCCCGCGAGCTGGCGGAACTCAACGCCCGGGAGGTGGAAAAGGCGTCGCGCTACAAGTCCGAGTTCCTGGCCAACATGTCCCACGAGTTGCGCACCCCCCTGAACAGCCTGCTGATCCTGGCCCGCTCGCTCGCTTCCAACCCGGAAGGGAACATGAACGAGGATCAGCGCGAGTCGGCCCAGATCATCCACGACAGCGGCACGGATCTGTTGCGTTTGATCAACGACATCCTGGATCTCTCCAAGGTGGAGTCGGGCACGATCGAGATCGTGGAGGAGCCCCTTTTCCCGACCCAGCTGGTGGCGCGCCTGGAGCGTCGTTTTCAGCCCCTGGCCCAGGAGAAGCGCCTGGAACTCGGCATGCACATCCTTCCTGGCGTGCCTGCCGCCCTGCTCACCGATTCGAACAAGCTCGAGCGGATTCTGATCAACCTTCTGGCCAATGCCATCAAGTTCACCGAGACCGGGCGGGTTTCCCTCACCATTTCCAGTGCCGTTCAGCCGGGAGTTCGGGAGGCGGACCAGCGGATCGTGATGGCGGTGCGGGATACCGGCATCGGCATCCCCACGGGGATGGAGGAGCGGATTTTTCAGGCGTTTCAACAGGTGGATGGTTCGACCAGTCGTCGTCACGGCGGCACCGGACTGGGACTCTCCATCGCCCGCGAGCTGGCGCGGTTGTTGGGTGGCGAAATTCAGGTCGAGAGCCGCGAGGGGGTGGGCAGCACCTTCACCCTCACCCTGCCCCTGTGCGAGGCGGTGGTGACGGGCGAGGAGCCGGTCGCGCCGGTCGAACCGCCCAGCGTCTCCACTCTGCCTCCGGTGCGCGGGGATGAAAAAAAGGTTCTGATCATCGACGATGACCCGGTATTCGCCAATATCCTGGCCAACCTGGCCAGGGAGAAGGGGTTTGCCACCCGTGTCGCCGCCAGCGGCGAGGAGGGGGTGGAGGCCGTGGCCCGTCTGCGTCCGGACGGGGTGATCCTGGATATCGGTCTGCCCGGCATGGATGGCTGGGCGGTGCTCAAACGGCTCAAGGAGGATGCCGCCACCCGTGACATTCCGGTGCATGTCATCTCCGGTCGCGACGAACGGCGACACGGACTCGAGGAGGGGGCCGAGGCCTTCTGGATCAAACCGGTCAGTCAGGCGCAGATCGAAACCGTGCTGGGTCGCATCGCCAGGAGTCAGGGCGGCCTGTTGCAACCCCGCCATGTGCTGGTGATCGAGGATGATCCGCGCACCCGCAAGGCGATCGCCAAACTGCTCGAAACCAGGGAGGTCAAAGCCACCCTCGTGGGTCGCGCCGAAGAGGCGCTCGAGCGGCTCAAACAGGAGCGTTTCTGCTGCATGGTGCTGGATCTGAACCTGGGGGGCGTCAGCGGTTTCGATCTGCTGGAGCGGGCACAGACCGACGGGATGGACCTCCCGCCGGTGATCATCCACTCCGGTCGCGAGCTGACCGATCGCGAAACTTTGCACTTGCGTGAGTTCACCGATCACATCATCATCAAGGGGGAACGGTCGGCGGAGCGGTTGCAGAGCGAGGTCTCCCTGTTCCTGCAAGAGGTCTTTTGCGGCGGCGAAAAGAGCCTGCCCCCGGCCCAGCCGGTCAAATCCGCCATCGACCACGATCCGGTCCTCTCCGGCAAGTGCGTGCTGATCGTCGATGACGACATGCGCAACATCTTTGCGTTGTCCAAGGCGCTGCGCGCGCGCGGACTCCAGGTGCTCATGGCCCAGGATGGACTGCGCGCCCTGAATCAGTTGCGGGAGAACAGCGCCATCGATCTGGTGATCATGGACATCATGATGCCGGAGATGGATGGCTATGCCGCCATGCGTGCCATCCGCAGCAATCCGGATTGGCGCGGGTTGCCCATCATCGCCCTGACCGCCAGGGCGATGAGCGGAGAGCGCGAGAAGTGTCTCGAAGCCGGCGCGAGCGACTACCTGGCCAAACCGGTGGATCTCGACCGGCTTTTGGCCATGATGCACCGGTGGCTCGCGTCCGCGTCATGACCATCCCGTCCATCCCGGAGATCGAAGCCCGCCTTTTTCTGGAGGCCTTGAAACTCCGTCATGGTTACGACTTCGGGGGCTACTCACCCGCTTCGTTGCACCGACGCCTGGAGAACCTCCGCACCCGCCACGGCTGCGCCTCCCTGCTGGAGTTGCTGCCCCGCCTGCTCCACGAGGAGCGCTTCGTCGGCACGGTGATCGGGGATCTCTCCGTGCCGGTCACCGAGATGTTCCGGGATCCCGCCCTGCATCTGACCCTGCGTGACCAGGTGGTTCCCTATCTCGCCACCTATCCGCGCCTGCAGGTGTGGATTCCAGGGTGCGCCAGCGGTGAGGAGGCCTTCTCCCTGGCGATCCTGCTCCATGAGATGGGGCTGCTCCCCGTGACCACCCTGTTCGCCACCGACATCAACGATCAGGCCATGGCCGTCGGCGAGGAGGGGGTCTATCCCCGCGAACGCGTGACCGGATTCGCGCGCAATTACCAACTCTCTGGAGGTCATGGATCGATCCTGGACTATTTCGAGTTGGATCAAGAGCATGCCCGGGTCATCGAACCGATTCGCCAGCGCATCGTCTTTGCCCACCACAACCTGGTCACGGATGGCGTGTTCGCCGAAACCCAGCTGATCTATTGCGCGAATGTGCTGATCTATTTTAAAACGCACTTGAAAAATCGGGTGCTCGGCATGTTCCGCGACAGTCTGGTGCAGGGTGGTTTTCTGTGCCTCGGCTCCCAGGAGAGTCTCACGGGCAGCGCGGTGGATGACGCGTTCGCCGCGGTGGATTCGTTGAGTCGGGTCTACCGCTCCCGTTATGTCCATCCACACCCGTCACCCGGACACGCGTCGAGGTCCTCTGGATGAGCGAATTGTTGCCCAAACTGCTGATCGTCGATGACGTACCGGCCAATCGACTGGCCCTGCGCAAACTGTTGCGTCAGGTGCGCGCCGAAATCCTGGAGGCGGCCTCCGGCAACCAGGCGTTGAATCTCTGCCTGGAACACGAATTCGCTCTGGTCCTGTTGGACGTGCAGATGCCGGACATGGACGGCTACGAGGTGGCCACCCTGCTGCGCGGCGAGGAGCGCACCAGGGACTATCCGATCATCTTCGTCACCGCCGCCTACAAGGATCTGTCCCACCGCATCCATGCCTACGGCGTGGGCGCCGTGGACTACATCGAAAAGCCCATCGATGACTACACCCTGCTCTCCAAGATCCGGGTGTTTCTGGAGCTTTATCACCGCCGCATCACCACGGATCATCTCCTGGCCGAACTGGCCACGGCCAACGACGCCTTGAAAAAGGAGATCGAGGTTCGGGAACGGTTCGAACAACAACTGCGTGAGGCCAAGGAGCGGGCAGAGCGTTCGGTGAAGGCCAAGAGCGATTTTCTGGCCGCGATGAGCCACGAGATCCGCACGCCGATGAACATCGTGCTGGGGATGAGCGGCGTGCTGTTGGAGAGCGACCTGACCCCCGAGCAGCGCCATTTCGTGGAGATGATGCACCGCTCCGGAGGGGCGCTGTTGACCATCATCAACGATATTCTCGACTTCTCGCGCATCGAGTCCGGGCGGTTCAGTTTAAGCGAGGCGCCTTTTTCTCCGACCGCCCTGGTGGAGGAGATCTGCAATCTGATGCGTCTTTCCGTGGAGCAGAAGGGGCTCAAACTGGCGGTCCGGATCGCCCCGGATCTGCCCAGGGCCATGCTCGGGGATGATGGCCGGGTGCGGCAGATTCTGATCAACCTGATCGGCAATGCCATCAAGTTCACGGAACGGGGACGCATCCGGGTGACGCTTGAACGCCATCCCGAGGATCCCGAGGCGCTTTTGTTTTCGGTCGCGGACACCGGCATCGGCATCGCCCCGGAGTTCCAGACGCGCATCTTCGAGCAGTTCTCCCAGGCCGACACCGGCATCACCCGGCGCTTCGGGGGCACGGGGTTGGGATTGACCATCTCGCGTCGGCTGTTGGAGATGATGAATGGGCGCATCTGGGTGGAGAGCCGTCCGAATGCCGGCAGCACCTTCCATTTTTCCCTGCCGATCCGGGCGGTGGATTCGTTGGTCCCGGTTGCGTCGGATGTGGCCGACTCCTCCGGCGAGGCGCGCCGGTTGAGAATCCTGCTGGCCGAGGACTGTCCGGAGAATCAGATTCTGTTTCAGGTTTATCTGGAAAAATCCCATGAACGGGTTGTGACCGTGAAGAACGGTCAGGAGTCGGTGGAGCGGATCCGCCAGGAGTCGTTCGACCTGGTGTTGATGGATGTGGAGATGCCGGTGATGGATGGGCTGACCGCGACCCGTCTGATCCGGCAGTGGGAACAGAAACGCAATGCCATGCCCATGGTGATCCTGGCCTTGAGCGCCCATGCCACCCTCGACCGCCAGAAGGAGAGCCTGGCCGCCGGTTGCGATGGCCATCTGGTCAAGCCGGTGAGCAAGAAGTCGCTGCTGGCATCGATCCAGAAGGCCATCCGCGCGGCGGGTTGAGCGAATGTTTCGCGTCGATACAGCTTGGGGGTCCTGAATGGTTACCATGGAACTCCCGAAGGGAGGTCCATGGTACGGGGGGTGAGGGGGTTCT
>NZ_JBZVFG010000080.1:0-8840 GCF_058402785.1 Candidatus Magnetaquiglobus sp. | reverse complement strand
TCACGTCGCGCGAACTCCCCTCCCGACTGCAACAGGGTCCACTGCCCGAGGCCATCTCCCCATGAAACTCACGTCGCGCGAACTCCCCTCCCGACTGCAACAGGGTCCACTGCCCGAGGCCATGCTGCTCTATGGTCAGGAGCAGGGGGTGGCGGCCAGTCATGCCCTGTTGGTCCGGCGTGCGGTGTTGAGCGCCGAGGACGAGGAGATGGACTTCGAAACCCACCACGGCGCGGACCTGGACGTGGGACGGTTCTTGAGCGGCTGCAATGCTTTTCCGTTTTTTGCCAAACGGCGCTGCGTGTTGTTGAAAGATGCCGATCAGCTCACCGCGCCGGGACGGGAGGCGCTGCTGCGTTATCTGAAATCCCCGGCCTCCGGCTCCGTGCTGGTGGTGTTGGCCGGTGCCCTGGATGCCCGCAGTCTCCTGCGCAAGGCCTTCGAGGCCCACAAGAGCGCCTGGTGCATCCCCTATTACCCCCTCGAAGGGCGCGAGTTGATCGGTTGGATCCATGTCGCGCTGCGCGAACGGGGCCACGCGGCGGATGACGAGGCGATCGGGCTTCTGGCCGAGCGGCTCGAGGGGGATGCCCGCAACGCCGCCTCGGAGATCGAGAAGCTCACCCTGTATGTCGGCACGGGCCGCCGGGTCACCGTCGAGGATGTGTTGGAATCGGTGGGAGGGTCCGGCAGCCAGAATGCCTTTGCCCTGACTTCGGCGCTCCTCTCCGGTCGCGCCGGCCAGGCCCTGACCATCCTGGATGGCCTGCTCGAAGCCGGCGAGGAGCCGTTGGCGCTGCTGGCCATCCTGCTCCAGAGGTTGCGGCGGTTGATCCAGGGCGCGGCGCTCCTCGAAAAGGGCGAAACCCCGGAGGCGGTGATCGCCGGCCTGCAAGTCTTCTGGAAGGAGAAGGGGGAGTTCATCGCCCAGACGCGCCAGTTCTCCATGCGTCGTCTGGCCAACGCGTTGTTGCGCTGTCAGGAGGCCGATCGGGATCTCAAGAGCGGCGGGGAGCCGCGTCGGGTCATGGAGCGTCTGGTGATGGGGCTGGCGGGGAGCGCAAATCCCGCATCCGGTGGCCCCGGAGCACGAACAGCAGCAGCACCCCGGCGATCCCCATGGCCGTGAGCGGGAAAATTCCGCCCCGCGCCGCGTCGTAGATCGAGCCGCCCAGCACCGGTCCGATGCTGCGTCCCAGGGCGCTCATCGATTGATAGAGTCCCAGCATCGCCCCTTGGGTGGCCGGGTCGGTGTTGAGGCTGGCCAGTCCGGAGAGGGCGGGGTGGATCAGACCGCTTCCCAGGGCGATGAGGGCCAGGGCGACGAGCATGCCGGTCCAGCTGTTCGGATCCAGGGCGAAGAGTCCGACGCTCACCAGCAGGAGCCCCCCGGAGGCGACCCGTTTTTCGCCGATTTTTGGCAGCAGTCGTCGCACCAGTCCCCCTTGGGTCAGCACGGCCACCACGCCGACAAAGGTGAAGATCCAGCCGGTATGGGTCATGTTCCAGCCCATGAACTCCCGGCCCCAGAGCGGCAGGACCACCTCAAAGGCGGAGAACAGGGTGACGAACAGACCGACCACCTGACAGGCGACCCAGGCGCCGGGGAAGGCGCGGGCCATGGTCCATGGGGTGGCGGAGAGCAGGGGGTGCGCCGGTCGGGTCCGGGCCGTCGGGGTGGTGTCCGCGGTCGGGAGCGGCGCGGGACGGGTCTCCGGCAGGTAGAACAGGGCGGCCAGGGCGTTGAGTCCGGTGACCAGGGCGGCGACCAGGGGTGCGGCCTCGATGCCGAAGCCGGCCAGCCATCCGCCGAAGGCCGGACCCAGGATGAAGCCCAGACCAAAAGCGGCGCCGATGAGTCCCATGGCCTTGGAGCGGTCTTCGATGGGGGAGAGGTCGGCCATGGCGGCCTGGGCCACGGCGATGTTGGCGCCCATCATGCCGGCCACGGCGCGTGCCACGAAGAGAACCCACAAGGTGTTGGCCAGGCCATAGGCCAGGTAGGAGAGCGCCGAGCCGGCCAGACCCAGGATCAGGGTGGGGCGTCGTCCCACCCGGTCGGAGAGCCAGCCCCAGTAGGGGGCGCACACGAACTGCATGATCGAATAGATCGCCATCAACCAGCCGATTTCGGCGGGAGAGGCGGCGAAGCGGGGATCGGTGGCGTAGAGCGGCATGAGCGGCAGCACCATGCCGAAGCCGAGCAGATCCAGAAAGACGGCGGTGAAGATGACCCCCGTGGATGCCTTGCGTTTCATGGGATTCGTGATTGACGCCTCATGCATGCTGTTCCATCCGGGGGTGCATGGCCATGCCGTGGTCCGGATGTTCGGGAGAAGGGCTGAATTTCCGACTATATCGCAAGGCGCCCCCTTTTGTACACACCTGGAATCGGGTTTGCCGGAGGGGCATCCTGGAAGGGTGCGCGCCTGCGATCCGGGCGCGTCTTACGTCCGTCCTTGCCAGGCCAGATGGTGAATGGTCCGACCGGCGGCGACCCCCTTGGTCTCGAATCGGGTCTCGATCCAGAAATCCGGACGCGGGCCGAACCGTTCCGGCGCGACCAGATTGACAAATCCCGGATGGGCCTCCAACACCTCGAACATCCATTCGGCATACTCCGCCCAGTCCGTGGCCAGGGTGAGCAATCCCCCGGGACGCAGCCGTTCGACCAGCAGATCCAGCAGTTCCGGCTGCACGATGCGGCGTTTGTGATGGCGTTTTTTCGGCCAGGGATCGGGAAAGTTGATGATCACCCAGTCGAGGGCGTGTTCGGGAAAGGCGTCGCGCAGGGCCTGCCGGGCATCCTCGGGCAGGATGCGGGTGTTGGTGATCGCGTCGCGTTGCAGACGGCGGAGCAACCCGGCCAACCCTTCCTGGAACACCTCGATGCCGATGAAACGATCCTCGGGGTGTCGCGCGGCCAAAGGAGCGAGAAACTGGCCGTTGCCAAATCCGATCTCCACCACCAGTCGCGCCCGTTCCGGATCCGCGCCGAGAGCGTCGAGCAGTTCCGCGCGACTGTTCGCCCGCGGGGGGAGGTAGAGCGGCAGGGTCTCATCCAGCCAGACCTTCTCGCGCGGGGTGACGAAGCCCCGTTTGCGGCCATGGACCTTGGGTTTCCAGACCTGGGTCGGGTCCGGCATGGAGGGGAGGATGGAATCGGTCACGACGTTTCACTTTCTTGGGTGGCGGTTGATCCGGCGCGGCTGCCGCGCGCGTTCCGGTGGGGTGCTGAACAAAACGGTCAGGCGGCGGATGCCGCGGTTCGAACCAGCCTGATGGGTCGCCCCCATGCCTCGACCGCACGCCTTCCTCGCGGGCGTTCCAGGGCGGTGGCCCGATCACGGGCGTCATGAGGGTTGCCGGCTGCTTGGAAACAGGCTATCATATTCATTTATCGGATAGTTTATGAGGTTTTCGTCGATTCTGGAAGGGATGAGGGGACAATGCGCATGGAATCACCCCAAAGAAAGTCACTTTATTTGAAGGCCAGGGATGCCATCGACTGGCTGGATGAACCCGATGAGGACCCGGAGTCGCAATTCGCCCGGCAGATGTGGTTTGGCTGGCGGTTGCTGGAGGAGAGGCGGCCCCGCGCCAATGCGATGGTGCTGGTGAGCGATGGTCATGATATGGCGCTGGTACGGGTGGATGCCCAGGGGAGTCTGGTGCTCGATGGGGTGGCCTGGATCCCGACCCACTGGTTGCCTCTGCCCCTGCCGCCGGAACCGCTCGAAAGCAAGAGCAAACAGTCGATCTTTCAGAGGAATCGGTTCAGACGCGGTTTGTGATTGCGTGGCGCGACGGGTGGAATCTCCCCGCGCCGGAAGGGGAGATTCCGGCGCGGGTCGGGACTTGAGCCCGGATGGGCTCTGGTGCGGTCGTTTCAGCTGGCGTCGGTATGCTCGGCCAGCATGACGGCCATCAGATCCTTGATGCGCAGCTTCTCTTTCTTGAGACGCTCGATGTCGAACGGATTGCGGGCATGACGGGTTTCGTCGATTTCGTTGCGCAGCGATTCGTGCTGATCGTAAAGCTCACGGAACTTGCTGTTGATTTTCAATAATTCATTCACCGCTTGCAATTGATCCTCAAACATGGATGTCTCCTCGTGCTTAATTGTGTCTTCCTTCATGACCCGGACCAAGGCCGGGTTCACCCCTGGATGGGACCCGGCGTGGGTCCGCGAGGGTTGGTGATCGCGGGTCGTCAACCGTTTCGATGCGGCCCGTTCAACGGGGGTTGAGCCCCTCAGTCATCACCCTCGAATCAAAAATTCATGCATGCTAGACGTGGATGGCACTCTCCTATCCCGCCGGATCCGGCGCCAGGGCGCCGACACGTCCGGATTCGATGGCCTCGCGGGCCAGTTGATCCGCGGCTTCGTTGCCCGGATCGCCCGCGTGCCCCCGGACCCAGCGCCACTCCACCTCGTGTTTTCGACAGACGGCATCCAGGCGTTGCCACAACTCCACGTTGAGCACCGGTTTGCCATCGCTTTTCCGCCAGCCGCGCGCCTTCCAGCCCGGCAACCATTGGGTGATCCCGTTCTTGACGTAGCTCGAATCGGTGTTGATGATCACCCGGCAGGGCCGGTTGAGCGTCTCCAATGCGTGAATGGCCGCCAGGATCTCCATGCGATTGTTGGTGGTCCGCGGCGAGAAGCCGCGGATGTTTTTCGTATGGGATCCATATTGGAGCAGGGCTCCCCAGCCGCCAGGGCCTGGATTGCCGCTGCACGCGCCATCCGTGTAGATCCAAACCGCGGCGGATGAGGCCGTGTCGCGCGGTGTCGTTCGGGTTTCCGTGTCCATGGAAAGCATCGTCGTTGAACGGTTTCATTCCGGTTGAATATCGATTATAGTCTGAACCTCACGGGTTCGATCCTTTATTGAGTCTATCGGAAAGGAAAACACATGGGCAAGGTTCTCGTTACGGGTGCGGCTGGATTCATCGGTTCTCACCTGTCGTTGGCCCTTCTGGAACGGGGTGATCGGGTCGTGGGGCTCGATAATCTCAACGACTACTACGATGTCAACCTCAAACAGGCCCGCCTGGACCGACTGACCCGGCACGAAGGGTTCACCCACGCCAGGCTGGATCTCCAGGATCGCGCCGGCATGGAGGCCTTGTTCGACCGGGAGCGGTTTGACGGGGTGGTCAATCTGGCGGCCCAGGCCGGGGTGCGCTATTCGCTGATCAACCCCATGTCCTACGTGGAGAGCAATCTGGTGGGCTTTACCCATATTCTGGAGGGGTGCCGGCACACCGGAGTCCGGCATCTGGTCTTCGCGTCGTCGTCGTCGGTGTACGGGGCCAACGAAGCCATGCCCTTTTCGGTGCATCAGAACGTGGACCATCCGTTGTCGCTGTACGCCGCCTCCAAAAAGGCCAACGAGCTGATGGCGCACACCTATGCCCATCTGTTCCGTCTGCCGGTGACCGGCCTGCGCTTCTTCACGGTCTATGGACCCTGGGGGCGTCCGGACATGGCCCTGTTCCTGTTCACCCGCGCCATGTTGGAGGGCAGGCCGATCGATGTCTTCAACGAGGGGCGCATGCGGCGTGACTTCACCTACATCGACGACATCGTTGCCGGGGTGGTGAAGGTTCTCGACCACATCCCGATCCCGGATCCCGACTGGACCGGAACGCGCCCGGATCCGGCCTCGAGTTCGGCGCCATACCGGATCTACAACATCGGCAACAACCAGCCGGTGGAGTTGATGGAATACATCGCCGCGCTCGAGGATGCCCTGGGCATGACGGCCCAGAAGAATTTCCTGCCCATGCAGCCCGGCGATGTGCCGGCCACCTGGGCGGATGTGGATGATCTGGAAAGGGATGTGGGATTTCGTCCCCGCACCCCGGTGCACGAGGGGGTGCGGCGTTTCGTGGCCTGGTATCGGGAGTTCTATCGGGTGTGAACGGAGGTCCGACCGTGGCCGAACCTCCGTCTGAGTCTCACTCCTTGATCGATAGCAGATCCTCGGGCGCTCCCTGATAATCGGCGCGCAGGATTTTGATCCCCAGTTTGCCCCGGCTCACGCTCACCACCTGGCAGGGATAGTCCGTGGGGCGTCCGAAAAAGACCACCCGGATCTGTCCTTCGCTGCCCACCGGAATTTCGGGGAGGGTCTCGTCGATATGCACGGCGGCGCCTCCGAAGCCCATGTTCTCAGCCGTACCCTCGATCCGTCGTCCATCATTCAGGGTCAAGGTGACGTTGTTATGAAACGAAAAACGTTCGTGGCGTCGTCTTTGATCGGTCGTTGCGGCCATGATGTATGGATCCTCGAGCAAAATAAATTATGCCAAGATAAATATACCAAATTGTTTGATCGCGCGTAAATGGTTTGCATGCGGATTTTCCGTGACGCGCCAAAACGCAGGATCGCGCGGGGGCGTGCTCTACGCTCTCCCGGAGGGGGCATCACGCCTGGCGTGACAACAACGCCACGGCCTGGGCGGCAATCCCCTCGCCGCGACCGGTGAAACCGAGCCTTTCGGTGGTGGTGGCCTTGATGTTGATCCGCTCCGTCTCGATGGCAAGGGTTGCCGCGATGCTGGCGCGCATGGCCTCGATGTGCGGGGCGATGCGTGGCGCCTGGCAGATGACCGTGGCATCGAGGTTGATCACCTGGAACCCCCTGGCGCGGATGGCCGCGTCAACCCGTGCCAGCAGCACGCGACTGTCCGCCCCCTGGTAGGCGGGATCGGTGTCCGGGAAGTGGTGGCCGATGTCGCCGAGGGAGGCCGCCCCCAGCAGGGCATCGCACAGGGCATGCAACAGCACGTCGGCGTCGGAGTGACCCAAAAGCCCCTGGTCGTGGGGAATGGTGACGCCGCCGAGGATCAACGGGCGTCCGGGGGTGAAACGGTGTACGTCGAATCCCTGGCCGATGCGCGGTTCCATGGGCGAACTCCGGTATGAGAGATGCTTTTCCGCCAGAAGAAGATCTTCCGGGCGGGTGATCTTGAGATTCTCCTCTTCGCCGGCGATGGTGCGTACCCCGATATGGGCCTCTTCCATCAGGGCTGCGTCATCGGTCATCAGCAGGATGCCGGATTCGTGGGCGCGCATGTGCCCGTCGAGCAGCAGACCGTAACGGAACACCTGCGGGGTCTGGATGCGGCGCAGATGGGCCCGGTCCAGGGTTTTGCCGACCCGATCGATACCGTCTATCCTTTTGATGGTGTCATGGATTACAATGGCCGGAACCACGGCCTCGGCCTTGTCCCGCGCCGCGAAGAGCCGATCCAGGAGATCGCGGCTCGGCAGGGGACGGGCGCCGTCGTGAATGCCGACCCAACTGGATCGGGGCAGGTTCAGGCTCAACAGACCCAGACGCACCGAATCCTGCCGTTCCGCCCCTCCGGGGACCGGGGCGAGCAGCTTGGGCCATTCGGCCAGACGCGGACCGAGGATCCGCCGCCAGAGTTCCGCGCCGTCCGGCGCGATGACCGGCAGGATCGCCTCGACCAGGGGGTGGGCATGCAGACGTTCGATGGCGTGGGCGAGCAGGGGTTTTCCGGCCAGAGGGAGATACTGTTTCGGCAGTTCCGAGCCGAAGCGGCTCCCCTGTCCGGCGGCAACCACGATCATGGTCACCGGTTGGGTGGCGGAAGTCTGGGGTGGCGGCTCGGACATGGGCGGCATCCGTGTGCTTGGGATGGTGAGGGAACGGCAGGTCGATCGGTTTCATTCGTAGGGGAAAAGAGCGGCGTCGTCAACGAAGAAAACCGGGTGAATGTTTGGTCTTTCATCATGGCGTCACCAGACTGGCAGGGTACGGGTCAACCCGAACCGTGTTCACGAACTTAAAAGATGGGGGGAGCACCCCCTCTCACCCTCCGATCGTGGAACCTCATCCTGACGGGAGTTCCACGCCAACGATTAGGCGATCGGGTGGGCTACGCGCGCGAGGAACTTAAAAGCATGGAGCTGCATTTTTGGTCGGCCACCGGCATGTATGCCATGGCATCCGCCTGGGTGATCTTTCATCAGTTGCGCGGCCATCGTCCCGAGACGGTGGCGGTCTGGTGGTTGGTATTGGCCGGCTGGGTGATGCAGGGGGTGCCGATGATCCGGGAGTTGATCGGATCGGGTGGTCGGGTGGGGATGAATCTGGCGTTGTCGCTGGAGTGGTCCTCGTGGGTGATGGGACTGCTCTATCTGGCCGGCTGGCGTCTGTTGGGACGCGAGGCGCGGCTGGCCGGGGTGCTGTTGCTGCCGTTGATGGTGCTCACCCTCGGGGGGGCGTTGTTTCTCTCCACGGCGGCCCCCGAGGCGCGCGGCGTGACCGGTCCGCTGTTGATCGGCCATCTGGTGCTGTCGCTGCTGGCCTATGGCCTCTTCACGATCGCGGCGATCTTCGCGTTGATGGATGCGTTTCAGGAGCACGCCTTGAAGAGCAAGCACCTCGGGGCGCTCTTCGAGATGCTGCCACCCCTGAATGCCCTGGAATCGACCCTGTTTCTGATGGTACGCATGGGCTTCCTGCTGCTCACCACGAGCATGGTGACCGGTGCCCTGCACGCCCATGAACAGAAGGGGGTCTATTTCGTCTTTTCCCATAAGGTGGTGTTCACCTGGGCGACATGGCTGGTCTTTGGAGTGCTGTTGGTGGGGCGTCACTATCAGGGGTGGCGTGGGCGTCGCGCGGTCCGATTCACCCTGTGGGGCTATGGTCTGCTGGTGCTGGCCTTTTTGGGGGTCAAATTCGTCAAAGAGATTATCATTATAAATCATTGACTTGTGAAACAGATCCAGAAAAAACGCAAAAAAATGCAATCGATGTGCTTTTTCCTGTTGACCTGCACGCTGGAATTTCCTA
>NZ_JBZVFG010000079.1:0-9351 GCF_058402785.1 Candidatus Magnetaquiglobus sp. | reverse complement strand
CAATGTAGCTAACGGAAATAATCTAAAACTCCATGTCCCGCTGAACCAACACACCTGCTCGTGTGTCCAGTCATAGGATGTGGCCACTTGGGATGCGGCATCATCCAGAGACAACAGACTGTGCCGATAACGCCCCAATAAGATTTTGGCACTGCCACCGCATTCCCCATATTGAATTAAGCGCAGCACTCCATATCCATCGACGTATGGAGACCGACTCCTGAAGTGGATTTCTCCTGTTTCATAATCCATCCAATACCCTGTCCCAACCCACCCTTCTTCACCGGACCTCGTGACCTCCCAGCGATCAAGCGCATTGAGTAATTCCAGCGCTTCCGATTCTGATTCCAAATCAGTAAACGCCATGACAAATTTCACCAGATCCGGCCAGTTCAGATGCTCAATCCGGCGTCGTTCCGCCTCATCGGCATGTCGTTTGATGATTTCGTTCGGATCGATATGGATGGCTTGCGGCGCTGGTTGGGGTGTGCGCGCTGATGCTTTATCACATCCCCATCGATGCAGACCTTTTCTTTCAGCCCATGCGCGCACCGAAGACACTTTCACCTGCCGATCAGCAAACTCAATGGGTTTCCATCTCTCCGGTTGAGTGATTCCTGGATGCATCCAAGCACTATGAAACACCTCTCTGCGTGCTGGTCGAACATCGTATCGGTATCGAAATTCGAGGCCATCAGCAGCTTTCAACACCTCCAGCATCATCGCGACGGCTTGTCTTCGCTCCTTCGTCGGCTTGTCGCTATCCGGGTCGAATCCGGCCAGGAGAACAGCGGCTTCATGAATGGTCACATAATCCCGCAATGCCCATTTGTACATGGGTCGCCTCCTTCATGGCGAGCCTTCATAGGATCTGCCCGGCCAGGGGGTGAAGGTTTCCCCTTTTCCGTTGGCCGACGTAGGCCGGGCATTCGGTGACGGGGTTATCCCCGTGCGGCAGTGCTCAAGGCAACCACATTGCGCCCCGCGAGTTGGTCCAGGTAGTCCGCCCAGGCTTGCATCATGCGTCGTCGCTCGGGGAGGTGCTCGGCGTAGTTGTAGGCGGCCCGCACCGCGTCTCGTTCCGCGTGGGCAAGCTGGCGCTCGATGGCATCGCGATTCCATCCCTGTTCGTTCAAAAGGGTGCTGGCCATGCTCCGGAAGCCGTGGCCGGTCATCTCCTCCTTGGTGTACCCCAAGCGGCGCAGGGCGGCCAGGACGGTGTTTTCGCTCATGCGTTCAAGGGGGCTTCGGATGCTCGGGAAGGCGTACTTCCCGGTTCCCGTGAGCGGTTGCAGTTCACGCAGGATCGCCACGGCCTGGCCAGCCAGCGGGACGATGTGTTGTTCCCCCATCTTCATCTTGGCCCCTGGGATGCGCCATTCCGACTTTTCAAAATCGATTTCGGCCCACTCCATGGATCGCAATTCACCGGGTCGCACGAACAGCAGGGGCGCGAGTTGCAGGGCGCAGCGGGTGACGAACGAACCCTCATAGCCGTCGATGGCCTGCAACAGTTTGGTGATCTCCTTGGGGTCGGTGATACTGGCGCGGTGGGTGACCTTCACCGGCGGCAAGGCTCCCCGCAGATCGGCGGCAAGGTCGCGCTCGCAACGCATGGTGGCAATGCCGTATCGGCAGATGCGCCCGCAGATCTGTTGCACCGCGTGCGCTGTCTCAATCGCCCCACGCCCCTCGATGCGTCGAAGAACGGCAAGCAGATCCTTGGCCGTCACCTCGGAGAGCTTGGTTGCCCCCAACCAGGGAAACACATCCCTTTCCAAACGTCGCAGGGTCTCTTGTGCATGCGTTTGCGACCATCCTGGCACCATTTTGGAATACCACTCCCGTGCCACGGCCTCGAACGAATCCGCCTCGCGGCTTTTGTCCATGCCCTTGATGATCTTGCGGTGTTCGCCAGGGTCGATGCCCTCGGCCAGCAGACGGCGTGCCTCGTCGCGTTTTTCGCGAGCCTGTTTGAGGGATACATCGGGGTAGATCCCCAGGGCCAACAGCTTTTGCTTGCCGTCGAAACGATACCGAAACCGCCACCATTTGGCCCCGTTGGGTTGCACCAGGATGGACAAGCCGCGTTCATCCGCGACGCTCTTGGGTGCGGGTGTGGGCTTGAGGTTGCGCAATTGGGTATCGGTCAGGGACATGGCGCGGTTCCTTGGTTTGCGGCCGATGTGTGTAGTCAGGTTCCTATACACCCGATCTACACACGATCCTACACACACCAAACCTGGATGTCTATACACATCCCTGGAACGCCTAGGAAACAAAAAAGCCAGCAACTGTTTAATTTTGCTGGCTTCATAGAGACTCTTGGGAGTCTTTGGAATCAAATGTGGTGCCCAAAGGGAGAGTCGAACTCCCATGACCTCTCGGCCACTAGAACCTGAATCTAGCGCGTCTACCAATTCCGCCATCTGGGCTTGAGCGCATAGAATAGACCAGCCCGATGTGGTTTGTCAACCACAAACTTGCATGATGGAAGCCCCCGCGGGCGTTCCACGGCCAGTACGCACCGCAGATCGCACGCCTCGCGACCCGCCTCGCTCAAGCCGCACCGACATCCCCTCTTGCGTCTCTCACCGCACATTGTAAAGAAAAGGCATGCCGAACCACACATCGGCGGGCCACATGCGCAGTTGCATGGCCTCCAGGGTGTGGCGGGAGAAGAGCCGCGCGAGCACATCCGGCAGGCCGGGGGTCAGAAGCACCACCATGCCGGCGGCCAGATACATGGTGAAGGCGGCCCAGGGGTCGTTGGACCAGATCTTGAACGCCGTGCCCAGGGAACTGGAGGTCCCCCCCTCGCCGAAAAGATTGAGGCTGTAGAGTTCATCCAGCGCCAGATGAACCAGATACCCGCCGGTCACGAACAACCCGACGATCCAGCAGAACCAGGGAGCCTGATGAAACAGATGATAAAGCAGGGCCGCGGTAAGACCGCCAAAAAAGACCCCGGCGGGCAACGAGTGAAAGATACCGCGATGGACCGTGCAGCGGATGAACAGTTCGCACACCGCCAGTTTGATGAACAGATAGGTCACCAGCCAGAGCATGACCAGTTCGCCGATCGACAGACGCGCCACCTGACTCAACATGACGAAGAACGAGCCGAGCAGCGCGAAGAGGGTGAAGGCCAGATCCAGGGTCCAGGACTCCTCGGCATCGACATCCGGAAGCACGCCGCCGATCATGGCCGCGAAAAAGCCGCTCAACCCCAGCTGGGCATCGGCCACCCCCGCGACCATCAACGCGGTGACCGCCACCCCGCCGGAGACCGCCGCCACGGCCAGATGGGTGTTGAAATCGGCCATGTCACCCTTTCCGTCCTTTTTCCAGCCGTTTCTCCACGGTGTAGACCTGAATCCGCGCCCCTTCGCGCCAGCCGTCGCCCTCCAGACCGGCCTTGCGGCACAAGTGGCCCAGAAACGCCACCGGATCCGGGAGCTGCTCCCACACCTGGGGCAGGAAGGTGGCCCGTCGTCCCTGTTTGGAGAGGATCACCCCATGCACCCCCGGTTTCAGCCGGGCGAGCAGATCCGCCGCGTCCCGGTACGGAAAGGGTTCGGGAGGGGTGAGAAGCGACACCTCGATCTCGGTTCCGGCCAGCTCGGCGGCGGTCAACGGCGCGAAGCGGGGATCGCGCAGCGCGGCGGACAGTCCATTTTCCAGCAGATCCTCGGCCAACGGACGGTGGGCGACCAGCGAGCCGATGCAGCCGCGCAGCGCCCCGCGCTGGGTCAGGGTGACGAAACAGGCCCCCTGTCTGGCCAACTCCGGGGAGTCGGCCATCAGCCGCTCCGCCGACAGCCCGGAACGCCCTTCCAGGGAGGCGGTCAGGTGGGCGCGCACCAACTCGGGCAGACCCGGCGACGCGGCGGGCTGAACCGTCGCGGCTCCCCCCGGCGTGCCCCCAACCGGAGTGCCCCCATTCGCAACGGCTCCCCCCGGAGTGCCCCCATTCGCGGCGCCCCGCGCCGGCGTATCCCCAACCGGCGCACCACCCGCTCCACCGGCGACCGCCTGCGCCGCCTGGGGCTGTGCCGCGCTCCCCACATCCGAATAGAACAGGTAACTCGCATACCCCACCACCCGATTCTTGTCTCCCGCCGTATCCCCGGAGTTGCGCAGATCGGCCAGCACCGGACGCCAACGCCGCCGCCGCGCAGTCTCGAGCATGGCGCCCACCCCGATGCGACCGCACGCCTCGCATCCGGCGATGCTCTTGGGATCCCTGGCCAGAATCGCCTGATTGCTGATCCCGTCCAGGCGTCTGGCCTCGTCATACGGGTGATAGTGGGAAAGATCGGTGGAGATGACGATCAGATCCCCCGGTTTGACGCACGCCTCCAACAGATCGGCCAGATGTCCGCCGCTGATCTCCCCATAAACGATCGGCACGATGCGAAAATTGACCAGGGTCGCCTGTAGGAAGGGGAGTTGGGTCTCCAGGGAGTGCTCCAGGCGGTGCGGTTCCTCGTCGCGACTCACATCCGGACGCCGGGCCAGGCACTCCACCCCCTCGCGATCCACCGGAATCTTGCCCAGCGGGGTCAGATAGGCATCGTAATCTCCCACCGAAGCCCCATCGAGCCAGACCCGATGGCTCGGCCCCAGCAGAAACACCCGGCGTGGCGCGGTGGCCGGCGCGCGGACCAGCCCCTTGTAGGCATGCGCGGCGGTCAATCCCGAATAGATGAACCCGGCATGCGGGACGATCACCGCCAGGGGTTCGTTGGCGACCGTCGGGGCCTGCTCCAGCAACCCCTCGACCATGGCGCGCAACGCCTTGGACTCCTTGGGATAGAACATCCCGGCCACCGCCGGTTGACGCACCCGTTCGTTGTTCATCGCACCCTCCACCCAACCACCGCCAACGCTGGAAAACCCTCCGGAACCCACCGGCGCCCGAATCCAAACCGCATCGAAAAATCTGGTCAAACACCCGGCATAACGGCTACACTGCCAGTTCATGCGGGATGAAGCGCCCACGCTCATTCCCACCCCTGGAACCCCTCGCGGGAATCCAGGTTAATAAAAGTGTGCGTGCAATCCAGGTCGGATGCAAGCCACCCTGTTTCCCTTTGCCCGTGCAACACCCGCCAGGGCGTTCGATGGTCAGGGGGTGAAAGGGGGCTCCCCCCATCATGAAATCATACGAGGTTTTTTCCCGATCGCCATGCGTATCCTGCTCCTCCTTGTCGCGTTCATCTTCCCGCTGGCCTCCCATGCCCTGGCCGCCCATGGCGTCAGCCTGGACGGCACGCTGAAATATCCCGCCGATTTCAAGGGATTCGACTACACCAGCGCCGACGCCAAACCGGGCGGAACCCTGAACCTGCATGCCATCGGCGGGTTCGACAAAATGAACCCCTTCACCCTCAAGGGCTCCCATCCGGACCTGCTCTCGCCGCTGGTCTTCGAACACCTGATGGTCCAGTCCATGGACGAACCCTTCTCCCAGTACGGACTCCTGGCCCAGTCGGTCGAGGTGGCCGGGGATGGACTCTCGGTCACCTTCCACCTCGATCCCGAGGCCCGTTTCTCCGACGAGTCGCCGGTGACCGCCGAGGATGTCCAATTCTCCCTGGAGACCCTGCAATCGGACAAGGCCCATCCGTTCCACCAGTCCTACTGGCGCGACATCGTGGCCGCCGAGGTGCTCTCCCCGCGCTCGATCCGCTTCAAATTCCGTCAGGCCAACCGCGAACTGCCGCTCATCGCCGGTGAGATCCCGGTGCTCTCCCGCGCCTTTTTCGCCAAACACCCCTTCGGCGCAGAGAAGGAGATGATCGCGCCCCTCGGCACCGGACCTTACGTGGTCGAGGAGTTCAGCCCCGGAAAGATCGTCACCTATCGCCGCAACCCGAAATACTGGGGCAACAAGCGTCCGGTCAATCGCGGCCTGTATTCGTTCGAACGGATCGTGCTCAAGTTCTACAAGGATCCGGTGGTCGCCCTCGAGGGATTCAAGGCCGGCGAATTCGACTTCATGCACGAAAACAACTCCAAGCAGTGGGCCAGGGATTACGAGGGACCGAAATTCGTCCAGAAACTCATCAAGAAGGAGACCCTCGGACACAAACGCGGCGCCGGCATGCAGGGGTTGATCTTCAACCTGCGTCGCCCCTTTTTCCAGGATATCCGCGTGCGCAAGGCGATGGTCCTGGCCTTTGACTTCGAATGGAGCAACGACAACCTTTTCCACGGCCAGTATACCCGCTCGACGAGTTATTTTTCCAACTCGGAGATGGCGGCACAAGGCGCACCCCCGCCCGAAGAGCTGGCCCTGCTCGAACCGCTGCGCGACAAGCTCGATCCGGCGGTCTTCGGACCGGTCCAGGCACCCCCCTCGACCACGCCGCCCCACGGGTTGCGTCAGAATCTGAAAGAAGCCGCCAAACTGCTGAAAGAAGCCGGCTGGACCCTGGGGCCGGACAAAATCCTCACCGACGGCAAGGGCAACCGGCTGGAGATCGAAATGCTCCTGGCCACTCCCGCCTTCGAACGCATCCTGGCCCCCTATGCCGCCAATCTGGAAAAACTCGGCATCGCGCTCAAATACCGCACCGTGGATACCTCCCTCTATCAAAGCCGCGTCCACGACTTCGACTACGACATGATCGTCAACGGCTTCGGACAGTCCCAATCGCCGGGCAACGAACAGCGCGACATGTGGCACTCGGAGAGCGCCCCCATCAAGGGGAGCCACAACCGCATCGGCCTCCAGGATCCGGCGGTCGATGCCCTGGTGGAGAAGATCATCTACGCCAAGACCCGCCAGGAACTGGTCACCGCCTGCCGCGCCCTCGACCGGGTGTTGTTGGCCGGACACTATCTGGTGCCCAACTGGCATCTCAACTACCACCGCATCGCCTATTGGGATCGCTTCGCCCGCCCGGCAACCGCGCCGCTGTATTATCAACCCGAGGATTGGCTCCTCTCCTGGTGGATGAAGTGAGATGGGCGCCTACATCGCCAGACGCCTCCTGCTGATGATCCCGACCCTGTTCGGGATCATGGCCCTGACCTTCCTGGTGATCCAGTTCGTGCCCGGCGGACCGGTGGAGCAGATGATCGCCCAGATGGAGGCGGGCCCGGCGGGCGGTCATGGCGGTGGAGAGGTGTCGGGCTCGGCGGGCAGCGGGATCTATCGCGGCGCCAAGGGGTTGACCCATGAGCAGTTGACCGCCTTGAACCGCCTCTATGGCTTCGATCGCCCCCCCGTCGAACGCTTCCTCCTGATGATGCGCAACTACCTCACCTTCGAGTTCGGCGAATCCTACTACCATCACCGCAAGGTGGTGGATCTGGTGACCGACAAGCTGCCGGTATCGATCTCGCTCGGCATGTGGACCTTCGTGCTCACCTACCTGGTCAGCATCCCGTTGGGCATTCGCAAGGCGGTGCGCCATGGGGACCGCTTCGACGCCGTGACCTCGGCCCTGATCCTGGCCGGCTACTCGATCCCCGGCTTCGTGCTCGGGGTGCTGCTGATCGTTCTGTTCGGCGGCGGGAGCTTCTTCGATCTTTTCCCGATCCGCGGCCTGGTCTCGGACAACTGGTCGGAACTCTCCTGGTTCGGTCGCCTCACCGATTACCTCTGGCACATGGTTCTGCCGGTCACCGCATCCGTGGTCGGCTCGTTCGCGGTGATGACCATGCTCACCAAGAACAGCTTTCTGGAGGAGATCTCCAAACAGTACGTCCTCACCGCTCGGGCCAAGGGGTTGACGGAGAACGCCGTGCTCTACCGGCACGTCTTCCGCAACGCCCTGATCCCCCTGGTCACCGGCTTTCCCGGCGCCTTCGTGGCCGCTTTTTTCAGCGGCAGTCTCCTCATCGAAACCATCTTCACCCTCGACGGCCTGGGTCTTCTGGGCTACGAATCGGTAATCAACCGCGACTATCCGGTGGTGCTGGCCACCCTCTATTTCTACACGCTCCTGGGACTCATCACCAAATTGATCACCGATCTCACCTACGTGGTCGCCGACCCGCGCATCACCTTCGAGGGGAGCCGCTAACCCCCATGCGCCGGCTCGACTCCCGCTTGAAGAACGTGCGACTCCGAGGCAAATCACTCATCCTGATCGGCGTGACGGCACTCGGCTTTCTGGCCGTGGCCGGCAGCGTCGGCAGCCACCTGAACGACCTGCGTCACGCCACCATCCAGAATCAACGGATCGATCACGTCAGCCTGCTCATCGGTCAGGTGGCCTTCGGCACCTTCGAGCTGCAACTGCTCATGACCCAGTTCCTCCAGAACGAATCCAATCCCGGCGATCCGACCGAGCCACCCGACGCAGCCATCAAGAACAAGATCGCCCGCATCGAAACCGACATCACCACCCTGGAAAAGGCCCTCGGACGGGTGGAACACTCCCCGGCCCTGCTCGAGACCGCCCAACCGCTGCGCGCCATCCAACATCTGCTCTCCCAGTTGAAGGAGCACGATCTGGCGGTGATGGAGCTGCAGCAGGAGATCGGTCAGGATGAGGATTCGGGCATTCAGGGCCGCCTGCGCACCCAGATCCATGTGCTGGAAAGCGAATTGACCACCCGCAAGGATTATCCCTGTCTGGTGGATCTGCTGCAATTGCGCCGCCGCGAGAAGGATTTCCTGATGCGGGGTCACCGCAAGAGCCGCGAATTGTTCGAACAGGCGATCGACACCTTGCGAGCCACGATCTCTGCCTTGCCGGGCAACGACAGGGTTCCGGGCGTAGCGCTCACCGAGATCTTTCAGAGCTATGGCAAGGAGGTGGAGCGTCTCAAACAGGTATTGCCGCTGATGGCTTCGCATCGCAAGCGGCTCTGGGAGATCAACAACGCCATCCTGGCCCAGGCGACCCGCCTGACGGAGAGCAATCAACAGTTGATGGCCGTCAATGCCGGAGTCCAGCAGCGTGGCATCGACGGGGCAACCATCAGCTTGATGCTGTCGCTGTCGGTGATCTTCCTGGTGATCGGTTGGGTAACCTTCTGGTTCTTCCAACAGCTGATCACGCCGATTCACCGTCTGCGTGAGATGGCGTCCCGGATATCGGCAGGGGAGAGGCCGTCACCGGCCACCGATTTCGGCACGGACGAAATCGGCGAACTGGCCAGGAATCTGCAACAGGTGTGGGACCTTCCTCGCGATGACCGGAAGCCTGGGGATTGAGATGGGATCGATGGGTCACGACCTCTCGCACATGCGCCGTTGGGGTGACTTGGCCTACGCACCGCTGGCGTGACTCCCCGTCCATGTGCGCCGGCTTCCACCAACTGCGCGCACCCGCACCCGGACTTTCTACTTGAGAAATACTTTCCAGCCCAAAAAAATCAACGAGATAG
>NZ_JBZVFG010000078.1:0-9750 GCF_058402785.1 Candidatus Magnetaquiglobus sp. | reverse complement strand
TCGCCGAGGAGGAGCCCGTCGCCGAGGAGGAGCCTGTCGCCGAGCCTGAGATGGTTGAGGAGATCGCCGAGGAGGAGCCCGCCGAGGAGGAGCTTGAACCGGAGGTCGAGCCCGAATCCGCACCGGAAGCCGAAGAAGAGGATGAGTTGATGTTGGCATTGGGTCCGGCGCTCACGCAGCCCGAATCCGCACTGGAAGCGGAAGTTGCCGCCGAGGAAGAGCCCGTCGCCGAGGAAGAGCCCGTCGCCGAGGAGGAGCCTGTCGCCGAGGAAGAGCCCGTCGCCGAGGAGGAGCCCGTCGCCGAGGAGGAGCCCGTCGCCGAGGAGGAGCCCGTCGCCGAGGAGGAGCCCGAATCCGAACCGGCAGCCGAAGAAGAGGAGGAAGAGCTGGTGTTGGCATTGGGTCCGGCGTCCACGCAGCCCGTACCCGAACCGGCTCCGGCCCCTGAACCGGCCCCGGCCCCTGAACCGGCCCCGGCCTCTGAACCGGCCCCGGCCCCTGAACCGGCCCCGCCCCCCGAACCGGCTCCGGCCCCTGAACCGGCCCCGGCCCCTGAACCGGCCCCTGAACCGGCCCCGAAGCCTGCCGCGCCGTCGCCGTTCAACGTGCGGGAGGCCATGGATGCCAGTCCGATGCGGGCGGCGATTCGCGACCAGGTGGAGGAGGTGGCCCGTTCCTGGATTCGCGAGGTGTTGTCTGAGCGGTTGCCGGTACTGCTCGAGGAGGTGATCCGCGAGGAGCTGGAGCGGCTCAAGGGCGGGCGCTGAGTGCCGGGTCAGCCGGAACGGCGTGCGCTGAACGACATGGGTAACATTGAAAGAAGGTTTGACCTTCAGACCCGCACCGGGGGCGATTACCGCCCCCGGATCCTTTTGCAGACCTGCTTGAAAATCCGAAAGAGTCAAAAAATATCATGTCCGAATCGACCTTGCCTAAAGCCTACGATGCCGCCAGCGTGGAGAGTCGCTGGTACGCGCTCTGGGAGGAACGGGGCTATTTCGCCCCATCCAGCATCAATCCGGATGCGCCGCCCTACTGCATCATGATTCCGCCGCCGAACGTGACCGGCAGTCTGCACATGGGACACGCCTTTCAGGACACCATCATGGATGCCCTGATCCGGCAACGGCGCATGCGCGGTGGTCCGGTGCTCTGGCAGACCGGTACCGATCACGCCGGCATCGCTACCCAGATGGTGGTGGAGCGTCAGTTGGAGGCCGAGGGAAGCAGCCGTCACGATCTGGGACGGGCGCTCTTTCTGGAGCGGGTCTGGAAGTGGAAGGGGGAGTCGGGCGGGACCATCGTGCGGCAGTTGCGGCGTCTGGGGGCCTCTTGCGACTGGAGCCGCGAACGGTTCACCATGGATCCGGAACTTTCCCACGCGGTGCGCGAGGCCTTCGTGCGGCTGTACAACGAGGGGTTGATCTATCGCGGCAAGCGGCTGGTCAACTGGGATCCGGTGTTGTTGACCGCGGTTTCCGACCTGGAGGTGATCTCCGAGGAGGAGCGCGGCTCCTTGTGGCATCTGCGCTATCCGTGGGCCGAGGGGGATGGTTACGTCGTGGTGGCCACCACCCGTCCGGAGACCATGCTCGGGGATGTGGCCGTGGCGGTCCATCCCGACGACGAACGGCATGCCCATCTGGTGGGGCGGGAGTTGATCCTTCCCCTGACCGGACGGCGCATCCCGGTGATCGCCGACACCCATGTGGATCCGGCCTTCGGGACCGGTTGCGTCAAGATCACCCCGGCCCACGATTTCAACGACCACGAGGTGGGGGCCCGGCATGGCCTGCCGGTGATCAACATCTTCACCCCGAATGCCCGCATCAACGATCAGGCCCCGGAGCCCTATCGCGGTCTGGACCGTTTCGTGGCCCGTCAGAAGGTGGTCGAGGATCTCAAGGAGGCCGGTCTCCTGGAGCGGATCGACGACCACAAGTTGATGATCCCGCGTGGCGATCGCACCAAGGCGGTGTTGGAGCCGTACCTGACCGATCAGTGGTTCGTCAAGGCCGCGCCCCTGGCCGAGGAGGCGATTCGCGCGGTGGAGGATGGCCGCATCCGTTTCATTCCCGGCAACTGGGACAAGACCTATTTCGAATGGATGCGCAACATTCAGGATTGGTGCATCTCGCGGCAGATCTGGTGGGGCCATCGCATTCCGGTGTGGTATGGTCCGGATGGCCATCCGTTCGTTTGCAACTGCGAGGAGATGGTCTACGAGATGGCCGCCGAGCACTATGGCCAGATCGTGAAATTGACCCGTGATCCGGATGTGCTCGACACCTGGTTCTCCTCGGCCCTTTGGCCTTTCGCCACCCTGGGTTGGCCGAAGAAAACCCCGGAGCTGGCCCGCTACTATCCCACCGACGTGCTGGTGACCGGCTTTGACATCATCTTCTTCTGGGTGGCCCGGATGATCATGATGGGGTTGAAGTTCACCGGTGAGGTGCCGTTCCGCGAGGTGTACATCACTGGTCTGGTGCGTGACGCGGACGGCAACAAGATGAGCAAATCCAAGGGGAACATCCTCGATCCGCTGGATCTGATCGATGGCATCGACCTGGAGAGCCTGGTGGAAAAGCGCACCCGCGACATGATGCAGCCGCAACTGGCCGCCAAGGTCGCCGCCGCCACCCGTGCCGAGTTCCCCCAGGGGATCCCGGCTTTCGGCACCGATGCGTTGCGTTTCGCCATGGCGGCGCTTGCCGTGCAGGGACGTGACATCAAGCTTGATCTGGCGCGGGTCGAGGGGTATCGGAACTTCTGCAACAAGCTTTGGAACGCCGCCCGTTTCGTGCTGATGAACGTCGAGGGGCATGCGCTCGCCGGTCCGGTCGCGCCGCGCACCTTGCCGGATCGCTGGATCCTCTCCCGGTTGCAGAAGGTGATCGCGGCCATGGACGCGGCCATGGAGCGCTATCGTTTCGACGAGGCCGCCGCCGCGCTGCATCGTTTTCTGTGGGGCGAGTTTTGCGATTGGTATCTGGAGATGGTCAAGCCGGTGCTTTACGACGACGGGTTGGCCGAGACCGACAAGAACCACACCCGCCGGGTGATGGTGACGGTGTTGGACGCCTCCTTGCGGCTGTTGCATCCGTTGATGCCGTTCATCACCGAGGAGTTGTGGCAGAAGGTCGCCCCTTTGATCGATCGGGGCGGAGCGACGCTTATGCGCGCCCCTTGGCCGGTGGTTGAGGTCGGATTCGAGGATGAGACCCTGGAGGCCGAGGCCGAGTTCGTGATGGCCCTGGTGACCGCGGTGCGCAACGTGCGTGGCGAGATGGACATTCCGCCCGGTCGGCGTTTGCCGGTGTTGGCGAGCGGCGAGCCGGAGGCCTTGGCGATCTTGCGGCGTCACGAGGGGTTGATCGCGGTTCTGGCCCGTCTGGAGGGGTGGTCGGAGTTGACCGGCGAAATTCCGGAGGGGGCGGCCACGGCGGTATTGCCGGGGATGCGCATTTTCATCCCCCTGGCCGGAATCATCGATCCGGCGGTGGAGATCGCCCGTCTGGAGAAAACGTTGCAGAAGCTGGAAACCGATCTGACGCGGGTGACCGGCAAGTTGAGCAATGCCGGTTTTCTGGCCAATGCCAAGCCCGAGGTGGTGGCCGGCGAGCAGGCCAAGGCGCGTGAATTCACCGAAAAGCGGCGGGTGCTCGAGGATGCCCTGGCGCGCATGCGGCGTTTGGGGGGGGTGGCATGATTGACCGCAACTGGCGAAAAATCGTGACGCGTGCCCTGGAGATGGACATCGGGCGTGGTGATCTGACCAGCGAGGTGTTGGTGGATGATCGGCAGACCGGGCGTGCGGTGTTGTGGGCGCGCCAGGCGTTGGTGGCCTGCGGTTTGCCGGTGATGGCCGAGGTTTTTTCCCAGGTGGATGGTCGCATTCGTCTGGAGCCGGCCTGTGTCGAGGGTGCGGTGGTGGGTGCCGGGGAGGCGATCTGTCGGGTCGAGGGGCCGGCGCGGGGGATTTTGACCGGTGAGCGGGTGGCGTTGAATTTCTTTCAGAATCTTTCCGCCATTGCCACGGTGACCCATCGTTATGTCGAGCGGGTGGCCGGCACCAAGGCGCGGGTGGTGGACACGCGCAAGACCACGCCGGGGTTGGGTTCGATGCAGAAATATGCGGTGCGCATCGGTGGTGGTCATAATCACCGTCTGGGTTTGGACGATGGCATACTGGTGAAAGAAAATCATCTGGCGTTGGCGGGTGGGATTACGGCTGCCGTGGCCCGGTTGCGGGCGAGGGTGGGTCATTTGCACCGCATCGAGGTGGAGTGTGAGACGTTGGCGCAGGTCGAGGAGGCGTTGGCGGTCGGGGTGGAGGTGCTTTTGTTGGACAACATGGATTTGGCCGGGTTGCGGCGTGCCGTGGCATTGGTGGCGGGACGGGCGATTCTGGAGGCGAGTGGCAATGTGACGTTGGAGACGATTCGCGGCGTGGCCGAGACCGGGGTGGATCTGATTTCCGTGGGGGCGTTGACCCACAGTGCCGGGTCGGTGGATGTGTCGTTGCGGGTGGAGTAGGGGAATGGAGATGAAACGTTACAACTGATGGGGTTCAGGGGCGAAGCCCTTGGTGGGGTCCAGAAGCCCTTGGGACTCTTCTTTTGCTTTTCGCGCTTACACGATAAGCACTTTCTCGCGTTTTTTGCGAAAAAGTGCGCAGCACGCGCTGTCCCATGTGCCCCTTCCGTTGTCCGCCAGGGCAATGGAGAGGGCGAATCGCCCTCGGGAGGCGCGCCGCCTCCGGCGACCTGTTTTTTCTGGCCATGTTCGCGGGAACGTTTCGCCAAAGGCGCGAAACGTTCCCGCAGCCAAGGAGGCGTGCAGCGATTTTTACAAAAAACGTGAAAATCGCTTTTTTGAAGAGTTCGATAAAAGACAATAAAATCAAATACAAAAACTTGAAAGCTCTGCCTCCAGACCTCCGCCGGGGACCTTCGGCCCCCGGTCCCTCGTAACGGTTTTTCGGGAACCTTTGGGTCCCCGATCCCCGATCCTACGAATAGAACGGCCTCCTCGGCCTTGGAATCCCCACCCCACGCCGCGCCATCACCCGCGCCTCACGCTTCTGAATGGTCTCGGGCGGAATCTCCTTGAGAAACCGCGACGCAATCGCTGGCTCCAACCGCTGAAACAACCGCCGCGATCGGGCATGACTCAGAAACAACCGCTCCTTGGCCCGCGTCATGCCCACATAGGTCAAACGCCGTTCCTCCTCGACCGCTGCCGCGCCTCCCTCTTCGACCGCCATCTTGTGCGGCAACAAACCCTCCTCCAAACCCGCGAGAAACACCACCGGGAACTCCAAACCCTTGGCCGCGTGCAAGGTGGAAATGACCACCCGATTGATGCCATCCTCCCGACGCTCGGTTCCGGGTGGATCGGCTTCGAGGGCGGCACGCTCCAGAAAGCCGCCCAGATCATCGACCTGGGAGAGGAAAATACGCAATTCCGTCAGGTTCTCCCGAATGTCGTTGCGCCGGTCCTCCAACTCCACCGCATCCTTGTAGCCGGATTCGTCCAACAGATGATCCAACACCGCCACCGGATGCTCCACATCCAACATCGCATGGGCTGCGTCGATCAACCGGACAAAGGCACTCAACTTGCCCATTGCCGCGCTGCCCGAACCCTTGAGCCCGATCAGATGCCGCGCACCCTCCAACAACGACCCCTCCACCTCGCGGGCCGCGGCCAGAATCTCCTCCAACGCCTTGGGCCCGAGCTTGCGACTCGGTACGTTGATGATGCGCTCGAAAGCCAGATCGTCACGGGACGAGTAGGCCAGCCGCAGATAGGCCACCGCGTCCTTGATCTCGGCACGATCCATGAACCGTAAACCACCGCTGATCCGATAGGGGATGTTGTATTCGTGGAAAGCCTGCTCGAAAAGTCGCGTCTGACTGGAGGTGCGTACCAGGACCGCCATGTCGTTGAAAGATTTTTCCGGCACCAGACGCAGGATCTCGCGGGTAACGTGACGCGCCTCGTCCTCCCCGTCCTCGGCCACATGGATGATGATCGGCGCACCCTCCTTCCCCTCGGTCCAGAGGGTCTTGCCCTTGCGACCCAGATTGTGATCGATCAACCCACCCGAGGCGCGGAGAATGTTCCCTGTGGAACGATAGTTCTGCTCCAGGCGGATGATGCGGGCATTCGGGAAATCCTCTTCGAATTTCAGGATGTTGTCCAGCCGCGCCCCGCGCCAGCTGTAGATCAGCTGATCGTCGTCGCCCACCACGCACAAGGCGGAATCCGCAGCCAGACGCCGCATCCAGTCGTATTGAACCTTGTTGGCATCCTGATACTCGTCCACCAGGATGTGGCGAAAACGCTGCCGATAGGCATTCAGCACCTCCGGGGAACGGTCCCAGAGCTTGAGACAGTTGGAAAGCAGATCCCCGAAATCCATGGCGTTCAGACGGCGCAGCTCATCCTGATAGGCGGCGTAGAAGTCGCTGACGCGCATCAGATCCCGAGAGAATTTCAAACGGGTTTCGGCCAGATCCTCGGGACCGAGCCCATCATCCTTCCACCGGCTGATCGAAGAGGCGAGTCGCTTGGGGGTCCAGTAGGCATCGACCATCTCGCGCTGCTCGGCGAGCCGTTTGATGAGCCGTTGCTGATCCGACGAGTCCAGGATGGTGAAGAGACCGTCGAAGCCGATCCGCTCCCCATGGGCACGCAGCATGCGCGCACCCATGCCGTGGAAGGTGCCGACCCACAAACGCCGCGCCACCGTCTCGTCGAGTCCCAGAAGCTGGACGACCCGCTCACGCATCTCCATGGCCGCCTTGTTGGTGAAGGTCACGGCCAGGATCTCACCGGCGCCGGCCTCGCCCTGATACAACAGACGCGCCAGCCGACGGGTCAGAACCCGCGTCTTGCCGGATCCGGCGCCGGCCAGCACCATCAGGGCGCGCTCCGAGGCCATGACCGCCTGTTGTTGGGGTTCGTTGAGGTTTGCGAGAAAATCGATGTTGGTCACGAAGGGGTCGCCGATCAAAAAGCCAAGAGAATGGGTAAAGTCCGAAGCGGCGGGTGCCGATACAGAGGCTTAACGGGAACCAAAATCTCCCGCGATATCGTAATTCTTATAAATCCTTTTGAACCGCTCGCAAAGGATATTCGCCATGATGATCTCGAGTTCCACCATCGCCATGGTTGCCCTTTCCGTCACCTCCGGGCTGGGAGCCTCCAGCCAGGGCAATCCGTTCGATGGTTTTGGTCCGGATTATCAACTGGAGATCTCGGATCAGGGGCTCTCCTTGAACACCTCTTCCTCCGGGGGCACCGAAACCAAGATGCGCAACGTCCTGACGCGCATTCTGCTCGAAACTCTCTTCGGCGCGGACGCCAACACGGTCAGCGGTTCGGACGACGAAACCGCCAAACAGGAGCTGGTGCGCGAGGTGGTGGTGGATCCCATGATCGAGGATGTGATGGGCAAGATCGTGACGTTGAATCGCGTGGCGTGATCCTGTCGATGGGAGGCGGGCCTTCCCTACAGCGTGAGAAGGCAGACTTATGGGACGGCTGACCGGCCTGGGTCCGCACATGGCGATCCAGGCTTCACGCGTAGCATCCTCGCGTCCGCTTGCTCGCGCCTTGGGCTGGATGCTAGCATGACCATTCATTCTGGTCATGGTTGGGTTTTGATTTGGTTTCGCATGAAAATTTTTGTCTTTCTTCCACTTCTTCTCCTGCTCGGTTGCAAGGAGCAGCCGGCCCATACCGTGCAAGGGTATGTGGAAGGGGAGTATGTGCGCATCGGTCTGCCGACAGGCGGGCGTGTCACCGAGGTAAGGGTTGCCAAGGGGGCGCGGGTTGAGGCTGGTGCGGTGTTGTTTGTGCTTGAGGATGATCTGGAACGGTTGGCGGTCGCCGAGGCCGAGGCCAATCTGGAGCGTGCGCGTGCGCAACGCGACAATCTTCTGACTGGCAAGAGATCGAGCGAAATCAAAGTTCTTGAGCATCAGCGCAACCAGGCCGAGGCTCATTTGCGTTTGAGTTCCCTGCGCAAGGCGCGTCAGGAGAGCCTGATCCGGAGCGACGCCACCAGTCGGGACCGGTTGGATGAGTTCATTTCGGCCCGACAGCGCGACGCGGCGCGGGTGGAGGAGTTGGAGGCCACCATCCAGGTGGCGCGCGAGGGGGCGCGCGAGGCCGAGATTCAGGCCGCCGAGGCGGCGTTCCGGGCTGCCGGGGCTGGTCTGCGCCGTGCCGAATGGCTGTTGCGTCAACGGACCGCCCAGGCCGGTGTTGCCGGGCTGGTCGAGGAGGTGCTGTTCAGACCGGGAGAGACGGTTGCGGCCCAGCAACCGGTTGTCACGCTTTTGCCGCCCGGTCAGGTCACGATCCGTTTCTTTCTGGGCGCCGAGGCGATCGGTCGCCTGTCGCCGGGCGCGAAGCTCTCCCTGGTCTGTGCCGGATGTCCGGCGGATCTGACTGCCCATGTCTCCCACATCGCCGCCGAGGCGGTTCATGCCCCGCCGGTGCTTTATTCCCGCGAGGGCAAGGAGAAGCTGGTCTTTGCCGTCGAGGCGTTGCCCGATGCCCACGCCGAGCGGTTGCATCCCGGTCAGCCGGTGACCATTGATCTGGCATCGGGAGTCCGACCTCCCTCATGAACGCCGCCATCGAGGTCGAGGGGCTGACCAAGCGGTTCGACCAGCGGACCGTGGTCGATCATTTGAGTCTTTCCGTTTTCCAGGGGCGCATCATGGGGTTTCTCGGACCGAACGGTTCCGGCAAGACCACCACCATGCGCATGTTGTGTGGTCTGCTTACTCCGGACGAGGGGCAGGGGCGATGTCTGGGGTTGGACATCCGTTCCCAGGCGCATGAAATCAAGCGCCAGGTGGGTTACATGACCCAGAAATTTTCCTGGTACGAAGATCTTTCCATCCGTGAGAATCTTGACTTCGCTGCTCGCGTGCATGGTCTGCCGGGACGCAAGGCGCGGGTCGAGGAGGCTTTGGAGCGGCTTGGTTTGGTTGCCCGGCGTGATCAGTTGGCTGGTGCTCTTTCCGGCGGTTGGAAGCAGCGTTTGGCGTTGGCGGCCTGTTTGTTGCACAAGCCGCGTTTATTGCTTCTTGACGAGCCGACCGCCGGGGTGGATCCCCAGGCGCGGCGTGAGTTTTGGGAGCAGATCCATGCCATGGCTGCCGAGGGATTGACTGTTCTGGTCACCACCCATTACATGGACGAGGCGGAGCGGTGTCATGCCATTGCCTACATCGCCCATGGGCGGTTGTTGGCGACCGGGAGCGTGGAGGAGGTGATTCGTGGGGTTGGTTTGACCACGTTTTCCATCACGCCGGCTTGGGCGGGTATCGAGAGTGGTGTATTGGCGCGGCGGTTGAATGGTTTGCCGGGTGTGGATCTGGTGGCCCCTTTTGGTGCGGTGTTGCATGTGGGTGGGGCGGATCGGGCGTTGTTGTTGGCTTCTCTGGAGCCATTTTTTGCGGATTCGGCCTTTGTCTGGCGGGAGGATGTCCCGACTTTGGAGGATGTGTTCATTCAGTTGATGCAGCGTGCGCGGCGTGGGGAGGGGTGATATCTGGGAGAAGGAGGAGGGGCCGGGGATCGAAAGATCGAATCAAATCGAGCCGAGCCGAGCCGAACCTCTCCGGTGGTAAAACTGTCGCAGGGGACGGGGGACCGAAGGTCCCCGGCGGAGGTTCGGAGGCAGAGCCTCCGAGGTTTTGTTTTTGGTTTTGGTTTTGTCTTTGG
>NZ_JBZVFG010000077.1:0-9893 GCF_058402785.1 Candidatus Magnetaquiglobus sp. | reverse complement strand
CGTTCCGATTCTCAAAAGAGTCGTCACTTATTGTCAAAACAGTCGCCATTTTACACCATTTTACAGCATCAGTGCCAGGTCACGTTTCGGTCACACCACCGGCTGACAGAAACAAAAAAGGCGGTTCCGCTAGACCCGGAACCGCCCGTCCTACAAAGACTTTTTTGGTAGCGAGGGGCGGACTTGAACCGCCGACACACGGATTATGAATCCGCAGCTCTAACCGACTGAGCTACCCCGCCGCAATCAAACTTCAAAAATACCCTCTTCCTTGGATGACGTCAAGAAAAAAACAGAACAACCGCGAGCACGCCGCCCGGAACCATCACGGCCATGCCCGAGACGCAAGGCCAAACACACCCGGTTCGAGGCAACGCCCCAAACCAAGATCCATTCAGAAACAAATCAAGACCCCTGGAGGGACGGAAGATGCGCGCATCCAAGTCGAAATTCAGACCGGGCCAGACCGGGCCAGACCGGGCCAGACCGGGCCAGACCGGGCCAGACAGGGCCAGACCGGGCCAGACCAGGCCGATCCAGGCCAATCCAGGCCCAGCCTCACGCAGGATCATTTTTCCACCCCAGTCCGATTCACTCCGTCCGCGACGCCGCCAGCCACGCCAACAATTCGGATTGAATCGGTTCGAATGCGGACCGCACCCGCGACAACTGCCGTCGGGCACTCGGCCACTCACGGGCACGCACCGCATCATGCAACAGCCGCGTCTCGTTCTGCATCTGGGGAAACACCGAATGCAACATCGAGCCGCGCAACACATGCGATGTGGATCGGGCCTGCTCGTAACGACCCGCGGCCAACTCCTGTTCCAACGTATCGAGCAATTCCGGAAACTGCTCGCAAATCAACCGGGCAATGCCCGGGATCTCGCCACTGTCCAACCCCAACGCCACCAACGCTTGAACCACCTGGGGCAACGTCTGGGACGACAACACCCCACGTTCCTCCACCGCAGTCACGGTCGGCAGATGACGATGCAATACCCGCCGCAACTCATCCAGGGAGACCGGCTTGGCGAGAAAATCGTTCATCCCCGCCTCCCGGCCCGCGCGCCGGTTCGCCTGGGTGACATCGGCGGTCAGGGCGATGATCGGCACCGCGACCCGCTCTCTCTGCTGCTCCCACTCGCGGATCAAACGGGTGGTCTGATAGCCGTCCATCAGCGGCATCTGACAATCCATGAACACCAGATCGAACGGATCGGCCTGAAAACGCTCCACGGCCTGCAATCCGGTGGTGGCCGTGACGCAACGCTCCCGTGAACAGCCGATCTTGGCGAGCATGCCCAGAGTGACGGTCAGATTGGCACTCTGATCATCCACCACCAGAATGCGCGCATTGTCGATGGATGGGGGATGCGCGACCACCCATGACACCTCCCTGGCTTCAGACGGGGACACGGTGATCGGATTCCGCTCCCGAAGCGAGAGCGTGAAGACGAATACCGCTCCGGATGACGCATTCGGGTTGTCATCCACCTCGATGTCGCCCCCCATCAGGCGGATCAACCTGCGACAGATCGCCAACCCCAATCCGGTCCCCCCGAACTGGCGCGTGGTGGCGGAATTGGCCTGCGCGAACCGCTCGAAGATGTGTTGCCGCTCCTCCTCGGGCACGCCAATGCCGGTATCCCGCACCTCGAACAGATATTCGATGAACCCTTCCGAACGCCGCACCGTCCCTCCCAGACAGGCGATCTCCCCACCCGGTGGGGTGAACTTGATCGCATTGCCGATGAGGTTGGTGAACACCTGCCGGATCCGGTTCGGATCTCCCAGGACCGAGGTAGGAAAGATTCGCGGGAACTGACAGTCGATGGCGATCCGTTTTTCATGCGCCAGAGGCATCATGGCCAACGCCATTTCGTCCAACAGTTCAGCCAGGTCGAAAGGGGTCTCCTCGAGCACCAGTTGATCGGCCTCGATCTTGGAATAATCGAGAATATCGTTGATCAGATAGAGCAACGTCCTGCCAGAGCGTCCGGCCAGTTCCAGCCTTTCCTGACTCAGGGGGTCCGGATGGGCATCCTTGAGCAACTCCAGCACCCCGAGCACCACATTCAACGGCGTGCGGATCTCATGGCTCATCGTGGCCAGAAAATCGCTCTTGGCCTGATTGGCCGCCTCGGCCTTGACCGTCGCCTCCTTCAACGCCTGCTCCACCCGCACCCGTTCGGTCACATCCAGCTTGATGGCAATGAAATGGGTGATGCGACCGTTTGGATCGATGACCGGCGTGATGGTGGACTCCTCGTGAGCCAGCGTACCATCCTTGCGCTTGTTGATGAACACCCCGCGCCACACCTCGCCGCGCAAAATGGTGTTCCACAGATCTCGATAGAACGTCTTGTCCTGCAAACCGGATTTGAGCAGACGTGGATTGCGTCCGACCGCCTCCTCGAAGGTGTAACCGGTCGAACGGGTGAAGGCCGGATTGACCCACTGAATCCGTCCGGCGACATCGGTGATGACGATGGTGTTGGCCGCCGCGCGCATGGCGGTTTCGTGGAGCATCAGGTTGGGCTGCAAGGCCCGCGAGGCGGTCACCTGCGCGGTCTCCACGCGCTGTTGCCGAAGGCCGGCGCAGACCGCGCAGACCATCTTGATCAGACGTTTCAGGCGCGGCGTCTTTGCCATGCCACATACCCGCCGATCAAGAGCAGGGCGAACAGGACCGCGCTGGAAACCACCCAGAGGGTATTCTGCTTGACCCAGGCCTGATTCTCGCCGATCACGTAGCCCATCACCAACAGAATGATGTTCCAGAGGGTGGCGCCGACCAGGGTATACACAACAAAGGGGGCAAGACGCATGCGTCCCACGCCGGCGGGCATGGAGATGAGGTGACGCACGCCAGGCAGGAACCGACCGGTGAAGATGGAGATCTCACCATGTTTGGCAAAAAAGGTTTCGGTTTGCGACAGGTGCTTCTCGGTGATCAGGAAGTAGCGACCGAAACGGGCGATGAAGGGGCGCCCGAGCCACAGGGCCAGATAGTAACTGCCGAGGGATCCGACAATGCTACCGAGGCTGGAGGCGACGATCGAACCGCCCCAGGTGAGTTTTTGCGTGGAGACCAGATAGCCCGCCGGAATCATGACCAGTTCCGAAGGAACCGGAAAGATGGAACTTTCCATGGCCATGAGCACGAAAATGGCGAAGTAATCCAGCTGCCCCATCCATTCGAGCAGCAGACTGGTGACGCGTTCGCCCATGGATCGCTCCTGGTGATGTTCGAAGAAAACGAGAGAAACGCTAAAGAAGGGGTCGCGACTGGTGCGGAAACAAATGGCTGGCGGACTAGGATTCGAACCTAGACTGGAGGAGTCAGAATCCTCTATCCTACCGTTAGACGATCCGCCAAGAAGGTTGACAAATTGGGATTATTGCATGATTTCATGATCGAGTCAAACAAAATCTCGCGGATGGTCGCATTTCCCCGATCGAGGCGGCATGGCTTAGAAAAACCGATCAAAAAAGGGTTGCAAGTAAGGCCTGAGGATACTGCCGATCACTCCGGCGATCACATAACTGATTGGATGGTGCCACCGCTTCATGAAACGCAACAAACGGGTCAACCGCTTGCCTGCCTCGGGGTACTGTTTCTTGATTTCTTCGGTCAGGTATTCGATCAGACAAAGGTGTTGGTTCAGTTTCTCGGTTTGCCCGGATTCACCGCTCGTCTCGGCGATATAGGCCTGCTTTCGATCGTGGCGCAGTTGCCTGTGCTGCGTATCAAGAGCGGGCGTCAAACGGCCATGGTGAAAGGTCGCATCCAGAATCAACTCTTCCAAGGCAGCATGCGCTTGAATGATGGCCGCCTTGAGACAATCCCGATTGGCCCGTTCGATGTGGTCGATAGCCCGTTGCCCCTCCGCGCGGATCTGTTACTCCTGGTGCGCATCCCGCAACCGTGCCAGATGGGAGAAAGCGTTGCGAATGGTGTTGTTCATCTCCTCAGGAATTTTTTCCGTGTAGGAGATGGCGACCGCCAGATAATGAGAGAGAGCGCCTGTGAGTCAAGACAATATTTTCTTGTCGCCACCTGTGCTGCACAAACGTTTATTTTGTAAAGAAAATTCAGAAACAAAACAATGGAAGCTCGCGATCCTACCGCACCGCTCAGCCTGAAAAACCAGGGAGTCCGACTCCCTGGTCACCATTTCTTTAATGCGCAAACATCACGGACGCATCAGGCCCGACTCCACCTCGTCGCGGTTGACCTTGGAGGTGAGCAGTTCGCTCAGGGTCAGGGCGAAATCCATGGCCGTGCCGGGTCCGCGCGAGGTGATCACCCGTCCGTCGCGCACCACCGGTTCCTCGAGATAGGTCATGGTCGGCAGCAACGCCTCCGGCATGCAGGTCGGATAACTGGTGGCCCGCTTGCCGCTCAACAATCCCGCGTTCGCCAGCACCGACGGAGCCGCGCAGATGGCCGCCACGTATCCCCCCTCCCCCTCCAGACGCTTGAGCAGCGCATGCACGCGGGGATCCTCGTCCAGATGGGTCGTGCCCGGCAGACCGCCCGGCAGCACCATCATATCGAAGCGGTCATCGACCACCGCCTCCAGCGTCGTATCCGGCACCACGGCCACGCCGTGACTCCCGCTCACCGCTCCGGCCTTCAACCCCGCGGTCACCACCGTCACCCCCGCGCGACGCAGAACGTCGATCAGCGTGACGGCCTCCACCTCCTCGAACCCCTCGGCCAGGGGAATCAGCACCCGTTTCATGATCTCGCCTCCTTGATGGCCCCATGCGGACTGACGACGAAAAAAGGATGAATTACCCTTTTATTTCGACATCTTATGACAATAGCACACCTGGGGTCAACAAAAAATCTTCCCGCCATCCGGGAAAATATCGTTCCATCCCCCCCGGATCCGCACCAAGGACAATGACACCCGCGTCGCAAGGGTGTTATACTCCATCGTTCTGGATTGCCCATGACTTGGGCCCGGTCCGCGCCCTGACGGTCGCTCTCCGCGCCGAACCCGACACCATGAGGCTTCATCCCACTGCCAACAAACTTAAAAAATCGCGCGCGACCATGGATAAGATCATCGTTCGGGGCGGACAGGCCCTGCGGGGGACCATCCCCATCAGCGGAGCCAAAAACGCCACCTTGCCCGCCCTGGCCGCCACCCTGCTCACCGGCGAACGCGTCCACCTCTCCAACATCCCGCACCTGAAGGATGTCACCACCATGCTGGAGCTTCTCGGCCAGCACGGTTCCGCGATCACCATCGACGAAAAACTCGGCGTGGAGATCGACAACAGCCAGGTCAACAATTTCCGGGCCCCCTATGATCTGGTGCGCACCATGCGCGCCTCGATCCTCGTCATGGGGCCGCTGATCGCCCGCCACGGCCAGGCGGAAATCTCCCTGCCCGGCGGTTGCGCCATCGGTTCGCGACCGGTCAACCTGCACATCGAGGGGTTGCGCAAGATGGGCGCCCAGATCACCCTCGACGAAGGATACATCCGCGCCAAGGCCAAACGTCTCCGCGGGGCACGCATCTACCTCAATCCGGTCACGGTCACGGGTACGGAAAATCTCATGATGGCCGCGGCCCTCGCCGATGGCCGCACCGTGCTCGAAAACGCCGCCCGCGAACCCGAAGTGACCGATCTGGCCATTTTCCTGAACAAAATGGGCGCGCGCATCCAGGGCGCCGGCACTTCGACCATCATCATCGATGGCGTCGAGGAACTGCGAGGCACCCAACACCGCATCATCCCGGACCGCATCGAAACCGCCACCTTCATGGTGGCCGCCGCCGTCACCCATGGCGACATCACCTTGACCGATGCCGATGCCGAGTCCCTCGAATCCCCGATCCAGAAACTGCGCGAGTCTGGTGTCGTGGTCGAGATCCAGGATGCGGGTCGCATCCGCGTGAGCGCGCCGGACCCCCTGCTCCCGGTCAACCTGGAGACCTGTCCCTACCCCGGTTTCCCGACCGATCTCCAGGCGCAAATGCTCGTGCTGGACAGTCTGGCCCAAGGGGTGAGCGTGATCACCGAAACCGTGTTCGAAAACCGGTTCATGCACGTCTCGGAACTGCAACGCCTTGGCGCCGACATCCGCGTGCATGGCAACGTCGCCGAGGTCCACGGGGTCGATCATCTGCTCGGCGCGCCGGTCATGGCCACCGATCTGCGCGCCTCCGCATCGCTGGTGCTGGCCGGACTGGCCGCGGAAGGGGCCACCACGATCTCGCGCGTCTACCACATCGACCGCGGCTACGAACGGATCGAGGAAAAACTCCAGGCCCTGGGCGCGGATATCCAGCGCACCAGCGGTTAGTCCCCTCAAGACAGACTCTTTGAAAGAATCTTGTCTGACATTGTGAAACAGGATTGTCCGCATGATCACCATCATCGATTACGGCTCCGGAAATCTGCGCTCCGTGGCCAAGGCACTCGAGGTCTCGGGTGGCGCGGTACGGGTCAGCAGCCTCCCCGAGGATGTCAAAAACGCGGGTCACCTGGTTCTGCCCGGCGTGGGCGCTTTTGCCGACTGCCGCCACAACCTCGACCGGAGCGGTCTGATCCCGCCCCTGCTCGACCACATCCAGGCCGGCAAACCCTTTCTGGGGATCTGCGTCGGCATGCAACTCCTCTTTGGCGAGGGCCATGAATTCGGGGTCCATCCCGGTCTCGATCTGGTATCCGGCAAGGTGGTCCGCTTCGCCAACGACATGCCCGATCCCCACGATCCCAACCAGAAACTCAAAATCCCGCACATGGGCTGGAACCGGGTGCGTCAAACCGGCGCCCACCCGCTTTGGGACGGCATCCCGGACGAAACCCATTTCTACTTCGTCCACTCCTATCACGGCGTGGCCGACCACCCGGCCCATGTGGCCGCCTGGTGCGACCATGGCGTCCGTTTCACGGCGGCCATCGCCCGCGACAACCTCTTCGGCACCCAGTTCCACCCGGAAAAAAGCCAGGAGGCCGGTCTGCGACTTCTCAAGAACTTCGTTGCCTGGAGACCCTGATCATGATTCTCATCCCGGCCATCGACTTAAAGAACGGTCAATGCGTGCGTCTGTTCCAGGGCGAAATGGATCAGGCCACGGTCTACTCCGACAGCCCCGCGACCATGGCGCGCCACTGGCAATCCCTGGGCGCGCGCCGGCTGCATGTGGTGGATCTCAACGGCGCCTTTGCCGGCGAACCGGTCAACGCTGCCGCGGTGGCCGCCATCCTGGAGTCCCTGACCATCCCGGTGCAGCTCGGCGGCGGCATCCGCAACCTGGAAACCATCGAACGATGGCTCACCGCCGGCATCGACATCGTGATCCTCGGCACCATCGCCTGTCGGAATCCCGAACTGGTGCGCGAGGCCTGCCGGCTCCATCCGGGACGGATCTCGGTGGGCATCGATGCCCGAGACGGACTGGTGGCGGTGGAGGGGTGGTCGTCCACCACCGAAATCACCGCGCTGGATCTGGCGCGGCGTTTCGAGGATGCCGGGGTGGCGGAGATCATCTTCACCGACATCTCCCGCGATGGCGCCTTGAGCGGTCCCAACATCCCCGCCACCCGCGCCCTGGCCGAGGCGATCACCATTCCGGTGATCCTCTCCGGCGGCGTGTCGTGCCTGGAGGATATCCAGCACGCCCGGGAAAACGCCGGTCCCTTCGCCAACCGGGGGCGCATCTCCGGCATCATCACCGGCAAGGCGATTTACGACGGTCGTCTGGATTTCCAAACCGCCGCCCGCTGGCTGGATGACGCTTCCGCCGCTTGACAGAGGGAGATTTCAGGCATGCTCGCCAAACGCATCATTCCCTGTCTGGATGTCCGCGAGGGTCGGGTCGTCAAGGGGGTGCAGTTCGTCAATCTGATCGATGCCGGGGATCCGGTCGAGGCGGCGCGCCGCTATGACGAGGAGGGCGCGGACGAACTCACCTTTCTGGATATCACCGCCTCCCATGAAAACCGCGACACCATCCTCGAGGTGGTGCGGCGCACCGCCGAGCAGGTATTCATCCCCTTGACCGTGGGCGGCGGGGTGCGGGTCAACGAGGATATCCGCCGTCTGCTCAAGGCCGGCGCCGACAAGGTGGGCATCAACACCGCCGCCGTGTTCCGGCCCGAGTTCGTGCGCGAGGCGGCCAATCAGTTCGGTTCCCAGTGCATCGTGGTGGCCATCGACGCCAAATGCGTGGCCCGCGACGAGGCCGGGCGTCCATTGCGTTGGGAAATTTTCACCCATGGCGGACGCAAACCCACGGGACTCGACGCCGTAAACTGGGCGACGCGCATGGAAGAGCTGGGCGCCGGAGAAATTCTTCTCACCTCGATGGATCGCGACGGCTCGAAAAACGGCTACGATCTCGATCTCACCCGCGCCATCGCCGACTCGGTGACCATTCCGGTGATCGCCTCGGGTGGCGTCGGCACCATGGAACACCTGTTGGAAGGGTTGCGCGAGGGCCATGCCGACGCGGTATTGGCCGCTTCCATCTTCCATTTTCGTCAGCACACCATCCCGGAGGTGAAGAATTACCTGCGGGAGAACGGCGTGGAGGTCCGCCTCCCGAAGGAGTCCGAATGAACGCTCTCCAGCTCAATCTCGACGGTCTGAAGTTCAACGACAACGGTCTGATCCCGGCGATCACCCAGCAATACGACACCGGCGAGGTGTTGATGATGGCCTGGATGAATCGCGATTCGCTCCAGGAAACCCTGAATACCGGGGTTGCCTGTTACTGGTCGCGCAGCCGGCAGAAGTTCTGGAAAAAGGGGGAGACCTCCGGACATATCCAGAAGGTCAAATCGATCCGCACCGATTGCGATCAGGATACGTTGTTGATTCTGGTGGATCAGGTGGGGGTGGCGTGTCACACCGGACGGCGCAGCTGTTTCTTTCTGGAGGCCGCGGCGGGAACCTGGCGGGCCATCAGCGCGCCGGAAGTGGATCCGGATACGATCTACAAGCCGAAGTGAGGCTGGAATCACGGGGGTTCCATGCTCTGAAACCCCGTGATTCACACCTGGTCGGGATCAGGGCACGGCCTTGCGAATGCTGATGGCACCGCGAATCTGACCCTCCACATAACCGGTGGCATGGTCGTTGGGATAGGTCTTGCTCAACACCTCCTTGACCGCCGGAGTCACCTCATCCTTGCCGTGGCACCCCAGGCAGAGCGACTGCACCGGCAGGGCCTTGGCATAGCGGTATTCGTTGCCGATCTTCTCCCCCTTCTCGAGTTTGGCCGGCGGTTCGCCCGCGGCGGCCCGCTTGTCGAACTCCTCGAGAGCTGCCTTCTCCCAGGCATCCGGGGTGGCGCGCGTCTCGTTGCGGGTTTTCAGGCTGACCCGTCTGATCTTCCAGCCGGTCTCCTGGGAGACCGCACCGGCGATCTTGGGCGCCGACTCCTTGCACACCGGAATCGACCCCTCGAAACCGGATTTGCCGATCTCATCCTGCAAGGTGGCCATCAATTTCGGCGGCAGTTGCATCGCCACCTTGCGGGCCTCGTCGAGCATGGCATCGCCCTCGGCGAACGCCTGCGCACCTGTCCAGGGAGCGATCAGCAAGGCTGCGAGCAGGATCTGTTTTTTCATGATTATTCCCTCGAATGAAAGACAATGGGATGCCAGGACCGGACAGGGGCAAACCATCGGACCCTCTGTCCTTTTCTCAACAGGATCATTGTCTATGTGAAGGATTCAGGCTTGTCAAGTGACGTAACGACCGAATCGTCAACCCGACATCCGGCGGTTCAGGAAGGAATAACTTACATGATGAGGGAAGAACCCCCTCATCCCCCGACCATGGACCTCCCTTCGGGAGTTCCACGGTAACTTGGCATGATGGGGGGAGAACCCCCACACCCCCCGTACCATGGACCTCC
>NZ_JBZVFG010000076.1:0-9896 GCF_058402785.1 Candidatus Magnetaquiglobus sp. | reverse complement strand
TAAGGGAGGGCCACGGTTGGGGGGTGAGGGGGTTCTCCCCCCATCATGCCAGTTTGGAAACGAAGCTCGTATTTGGCACTGTGGCCTCGCGGGAAACGACGCAGCTCAAAACAGGCGCGGTTTAGAGCGCGCGTTCTACACTCCCCACGCCCTACAACTCGATCTGCAACCCCATTTCCACCACGTTGCGATGCGGAATCCGGAAGTAGGATGCCGCCCCGCGCATGTGGCGTGACAGAGCGATGAACAGCCCCAGACGCCAGTTCGCGCGCTCTTGGGACCGTTCGCGGGCCACGAAACGGGTTCGGCTCAAGAAGAACGACGCCTCCCGTGCATCGAAGCGGAAATCCCCGAAGCGACAGCTCTCCAGCATGGCCGGAATCTCCGGCGACTCCATGAAACCGAACGCCACCGATACCTTGTGAATCCCGAGCGGCAGGGGGGTGAGCTGGATGCGCCCGGCCTCCGGGATTCGCGGCAGAGGCGCGTTGACCAGGGTCAGGATGATCACATGCTCGTGCAGGACCCAATTGTGCCGCAGGTTTTGCAACAGGGCATGGGGCACGGTGTCCGGGCGGGCGGCCAGATAGACCGCCACCCCGTCCACCCGCGGGGGCGTCTCCCGTTCGAACTGTCCCAGGAAGGGCTCCAGGGGGATCTCTTCGGCCTGGATGGCGTGGCGGGACTGTTCGCGTCCCCACTGCCAGACATGCATGAGGGTGAGAATCATCAAGCCCATGGCGAGCGGGAACCATCCTCCATCGAGGATTTTCAGGCTGTTGGCCGCCAGGAAGGCCAGATCGACGCCCAGGAAAAGGACGAGCAGCAGCCGGGCGAGGAGTTTGGGGAGTCGCCACAGGGCCGGCAACACCACGCCGAAGGCGAGCAGCGAGGTGGCCACCATGGTGCCGGTGACGGCGATGCCGTAGGCGGCGGCGAGATGCTCCGAGGAGCGGAAGATCACCACCAGCAGCAACACGCCGATCATCAGCAGGCGGTTGATGGCGGGCAGATAGATCTGACCCGCGTGGCGCGCCGAGGTGTGGACCACGCTCATGCGCGGCAGGAAGCCCAGGCGCATCGCCTGGCTGGTGGCCGAGAAGGCTCCGGAGATCACCGCCTGGGAGGCGATCACCGTGGCGGCGGCGGCCAGGATCACCATGGGGAGCCGTCCCCATTCGGGCACCAGGTGGAAGAAGGGGTGGGTGAGGGACTGGGGATCCTCAAGCAACAGGGCGCCCTGACCGAAGTAGTTCAGGAGCAGCATGGGAAGCACGAGCGCCAGCCAGACGAGGCGGATCGGCGCGCGACCGAAGTGACCCATGTCCGCGTAGAGCGCCTCGCCGCCGGTGACCGCCAGGAACACCCCGCCGAGCATCGGCATGGCCACGGTGGGATGGTCGATGAGCCAGCGGGCTCCCCAGGCGGGATCGAGGGCACGCAGCACCTCGGGGCGTTTCAGGATGGCCAGAAGGCCGGTCAGGCCGATCACCAGGAACCAGACCAGCAGAATCGGTCCGAACAGCCGTCCCACCCTGGCGGTGCCGAGGTGTTGAAAGGCGAACAGCCCCACCAGAACCAGCAGGGTGATCGGCACCACGATCGGTTTGAGCAGCGGGGTGGCCACCTCCAGTCCCTCGACCGCGCTCAACACCGAGATGGCCGGGGTGATCATGCCGTCGCCGTAGAAGAGGGCGGTTCCGGCCAGGCCCATGACCAGAAGCGGGGCGCGCAGCGGGCTTCGCGGGGTGATTTTTTCCAGGGCGAGGGCGAGCAGGGCCATGATGCCCCCTTCGCCGTCGTGATCGGCGCGCATGATGAAGAGCACGTACTTGATGGTGACGACCAGCAGCAGCGCCCAGAAGATCAGGGAGAGGGCGCCGAGGATGCGGGCCTCGCCGGAGCCGACCTCGCCCGCGGCGCGGACCGCCTCGCGGAGGGCGTAGAGGGGGCTGGTGCCGATGTCGCCGTAGACTACGCCGAGGGCGCCGAGCATCAGACCGCCCCATGCCCGGTGTTTGGAGTGTTGCATGGGTTTGGATCCCGTGGATGGGGAACCGCTCCGTGTTTTGGGCGTCATCAGGGAGTCTTGACGAGCCGGAACCCCAAATCGCCGAAGCTGGTGCGCGGATCCCCGTGGTTGCGCTGGGTGGGGTGGGTGAACTCCGAGTTGCTTTTGATGCTGCCACCCCGGAAGATGCGCGTGGGGCCGGACTCCGGTCCCTTGGGGTTGTGTTTGGGGGCCTGGGCATAATAGGCATCGTCGTGATGATCCGCCACCCACTCCCAGACATTGCCGCTCATGTCGTAGAGGTGAAAGGCGTTCGGTGCCAGTTGTCCGACCGGATGGATGTCGTCACGGGCATTGCCCTTGTGCCAGGCAACCAGGTCCGGATCGTCGCTGCCGCAGTAGCGCTGGGTCGCGCCGCCCCGACAGGCGTACTCCCATTCGGCCTCGGTGGGGAGACGGTAGCGGGTGGCGCTCAGGTCATTGAGTTTGCGGATGAAGATTTGGATCTGCTCCCAGGAGACCCCGTTGACCGGGCAGTCGGGGCCGCACCCCTTGATCAGGGAGGGGTTTTCTCCCATCACCGACTCCCATTGGGCCTGGGTCACCTCGTATTGGCTCAGGTAGAACCAATCCACGCAGGTTTCATGACGCGGCGCCTCGCGCGGGTTTTCGTCGGAGCCCATCTGGAAGCACCCTTGGGGCACGATCACGAATTTCATGTTCAGATAGAATTCATGGCTCAAGAAGTGCCAAGCCATGACCCCTCCCCAGGCGAGGAGCGCGACCGCCAGCAGCCAGAGGAGCGGTTTGCGGACTTTGGGTTGACCAGAGGGGGTGCCGCGGGTGAATTTCGGACGCGCCTGACCGCAGCGGGTGCAGAAGGCTTCGTTCCCGCCGAAGGTGTCGTCCGGATGGAGCGGATGGGGCAACGCGACCCCGCAGCGCCCGCAGAAGCAGGCGTCGTCGGTATTGCGGAAGCGACATTTGGGGCAATCCATGGCCCACCCTCGTGTTTGGCTGGGGGATGTTGGCGAGGAGGGCATTATATCCAATCATTTATTCATTTGTCATTCGGAATCTTGTCATGTTGTTCTGGTTGGGCCGGTGCGTTCCGGGTCGCGGGGGGGCGTGGTGCGCGCCAGGTTCCCTGGGTGGCGTAGCTGTTCCAGGCCCAGCGGATCCAGCTGAGCAGCGCGGCGGCCAGCCACAGCGACCACAGGAGCATCAGCAGCCGATAGGCCATGATCGGCAGCGAATAGACCACGGCCACGGGGAGTTCCGGACCGGTGCGATCCGCGAACCAGCGCAGCGATCCGGCATGGGAGAGATTGCCGCTGACATGCATCTGGGGATAGCCGAGCAGGCCATGCCGGAAGATTTCTCCGAGGGCGATGCCGGCGGCCACGGTCCAGGCCACCAGCAGCACCTGACGCAGATTGAACAGCAGGGGATGGTCGAGATGGGCCTGGTGCTTGCGCCAGCCGACCAGCGGGAACCAGGCTACCAGGATCAGGGCCGGCACGAGTTGGACGGTGCTCAGGCCCAGACCGAGCAGGAACCAGTGGTGGCTTTTGAGAGGGAGCCAGGGGATGCGACCGAGGGCGAGGGAGAGCAGCAGCACGATCCCCAGGACGCCCCAGTAGAGCACCGCCGGTCCCATGGCCGGTCCGTCGGTCCAGAGGATCCAGCGGTCCGGGGGCAGTTCGAGTCGGAGTGCGGCGTTGACCCCGGACAGGCCCAGATCGACCTGGGGGGTGGCGGTACGAAAGGCGAGGCCATCGGGCTGACGCCAATCGAGCTGGATCTGCCGTTTGCCCGGTGCGATGGGCACGGTCACCCGATCGCCGTCCTGACGCAACGGGATCTCGCGTCCCGCGATGCGCGTCGCGCGCAGCCGCGCTCCTTCCGGCAGACGGATGATCTGCTCGCCGCCCTGTCCGGCCTGGAGGGTCAGGGTCAGGGAGAGATCCGTGTTGCGTTCCCCTGGCGTGGCGGTCAGCTCCGTTCGTTCCAGGGTGGTGGTGGGCCCTTCCACCCCGGTGAGTCGCAGGATGCGCAGACGTGCCTCCTCACCCGGCCAGGGGCGCCATTCGGGTTGGAACAGCCCGGCATCGTCGCTCATCCGCACGGGAGCGATCCCTTCGAGGGCTACATGCCAGAGCGGTGCGGCGCGCAGCAGCCAGATTTCGTATCCGAACGATTGGCTGGGGGCCACCAGGCGAATCCTCTCCCGGATCTCCAGGGTCGAGCGCCATTGAAACTGCCCTTCGGCGCTTTCCAGATTCACCTTCACCCGTCCATCCGTCACGCGGGCGTTCTCCGAGGTGGGGGACTCCCCCTCGACCAGGGGCAGTTCCACCGCGATGGGTCCATCCACCGGGGCGATGCGTCGCACCAGGGTCTCCATCTCCCAGACCGGTCCGAGGGTCAGGATTCGGGTCACCTCCAGGGTGGGCGGCACCCGGGGCCGTTCCAGGGTGGGCGCGCCACCGCCCTCCGGTTCCGCGCGCGTTGGCGGAGGGGGTGCCTGAAGGGTGCGACGGCGCAGTTGCAGGAAGCCGTCGGTCGTGTTGGACGGTTGGAATTTCTCGATATCCCAGGTCGCGCTCGTTCCCTCGATGTGACGGGGCGGCATGGGCAGCTCGAGCCGAACCAGCTCCTGGGGCGGCAGCTCCCCTTGCATCAGCAGTTGATGGATCCCCTCGGGAATCACGATCCACACCACCTTGGCCGAATGGGCGTCGTGCTCCTTGCGGCGGATGTCGGTCACGCTCTTGCCATTCAGCCAGATCTCCTCGGGGAGCCACTGACCGGCCTGTCCGGGCAAGGGGATGGCCACTTCGCGGGCGGCATGCATCTCGAGGCGCAGGCGCAGCAGGTCGCCATCCGTTTCGACCCGCAGGCGTTGCAGATCCGCGCAGGCCGGCAGACAGGCGGGGGGCTCCAGCAGCCGCTCCCGGAGGGAGTCGAGCATTTTTTCATCCGGGATCCCGGCGGACCAGGCCGGGTTCGGAGCGAGACCGAACAGAGGCAGCGCGACGAGCAGCGTCACCGCCAGGGCCGTGGCCGGCCCAGCCGGTCCGGGTGCGGATGGGGGTGTCTCGGGTTGGGGATTCACCTCCGGCGGGTTGGACGGGTCGCGCCGCGGCGGCCAGCGCACCCCCAGAACCCATGCCGTCAGGAGCAGGGCCAGCAGGATGCGCGCGACGATCATCAGGCGGTTGGCCCAGGGTGGGAGAAGATGGAGTTGCATCGTCTGTTCGCGGGTTACCGGGCCGCTCCATTGGAATTCGATCTCCCGCCATTGCCAGGCCGGCAGCCCTGGTCCGGTCTGGGAGACGGCCTTGGGATCCGTGACGCGCATGAGCGGACGGGATGGGGTGGCTTCGGCGGGAGCGCTCCCCGACAGGAGCGGCCCGCCGTGGTCCAGGCGCTGTTTGAGGGCGGATGGGGTCTTGGCCTGCAACGCCTTGACCGGTGGGCTCGTGGCGCCATCCCGTGCCTCTGCCATTTCCGGGGCCGGGGCGGCCATGCCGACCGGGGGCGGGGCCATGGCCAGGGGTTGATGGATGGCGGTGGAGCGGGTCTGGACGGCTGCGTCGGCGGCGGGGTCGGTGATCGAGGGCCGCTCCAGTTGGGGATGGAGCCCCTGACGGGCCTGGGTGATCAGGAAGGGCAGAACGAGCGTCACCAGCATGGCCAGCGCGCCCAGCCGCCAGATTTTCAGGCCGTATCCGATCCATCCGGATCCGGGGACGACCCGGAGTGCGGCCTCCGCCGCCATGAGCGACAACAGGTTCCAGGCCAGACCCGGCTCCTCGGGATGGATCAGCGCCAGTGCCAGCAAGGTCGCGCCACCCCGAATCCGTCCCCACAATCGGGACGCGGCCAGGGCGGTGACCAGGATCAGGAAGAGATCCAACAGGCTCCAGCGTCCCAGCCAGCTCTCGCCGATGTCGTCCACGCCGGTGGCGTGCAGCAGACGCCAGCCCGGCGGGAGGTGCAGCGTCCCGGTCACCTTCTGGAAATCCAGATCCCATCCCACTGCCGGCAGGCGTCCGTCGTGCCTCGGCAGGCGGCTTTCGGCGATCAGCTCCACCCGCCGCTCGCGCACCTCGACACCGCTTGACTCCCCGTCCGGGAGTCGGGTGATGAACTGGTTTTCGCCCTTGATCTCCACCCGTCCCAGCTCGGTCGGTCCGTGCATCTCCAACCGCCAGGAGCCGGTCCCCTTGCCCTGGATCCGGTCCTGGATCGTCCAACCCGCGCCCGAGAAATCCAGCCAGAGCTGTCGGGTCAGGCTCAGCCGCTCCGGCGAGGGGTCGATCTCGCCGCGCTGGTTCTCCTTGAGCACGGCCCGATCTCCGGGCAGAAAGCGGAAGGTCGGGAAGTCGCGCCATCCGACCGGCATGGCGGTCTGACGCGGATCGATCGGTCCCAGACCGGTCAAGGTGGCGATGCGCATCCGGTGATCCGCGGCAAAGGCCAGGAACTCCTCCTCAGGCCAGGGAGGGAGCCGCTCTGCCGGGCGTTCCAGGCTCTCCAGGGGACCCGCCGTGCGCTGTTCGAGATCGATCCGCCACACTCCCGGCTTGGCCTGGATCGTCATCGCGCCGTCCGGTTCCAGACGCAGCGGAAGTTGCGACTCCACGCGCATGGGAATCCAGTTGCCGCGCCGGACGTTCGGCAACACGATGTCGCGGGGCCGCCCCGCGACCCGCAGCTCGATGCGCGTCTCCAGGCGGATCGGCACCCCGTCGCGCAGCAGCCGGTGGACGGTCACATCCAGCTGATCCGGATCCTGGGATTCGACGGATCTCTCGTCGGATGGGGGCGAGTCCGGACTCTTGGCCTGCAACCACAACCGACCCTGCTCGTCCGGGGTGGCGAAGGGGCGCGGTTTTCCGGACAGGGTGAGCACGATCAGACCGATCTCGCGGGGGAGGCGCAGAAACTCCGGCAGGGTGGCATGGGCGAACCGTCCCTGGATCGAATGGCTTCCCGGCGTGAGCCAGACCCCCGGCATCTGATCGCGGCTGGTCACCACCGCCGGCTTGTCGTCCACCTTGACGTGCAACGGCCAGTGATTCGGATCGCCGGGCAGGGGGTGCCACCCTGGGATGATCGCCCTGGTTTGGAGGGTGAATTGTCCCGAGGTGGTCTCCATGCGCAGATGGAGCCGACCAGGCCACTGACAGGGGCGCTCCGAGGCGTTGTCATGCGCCATCGGACAGAGCCGATCCTCCTGATCGTGCAGCACCCAGTCGATCCACGGCTTGAGCGGATCCGGGATCCCCGTGGTGGCGGGAGTGGCCTGGACGAGGGCAGGCGACAGGAGAACCACCCAGACGAGGAGAAGGAGAGTCCGGAGGGATGTCTGCATGGGTGGGTCTCCACGACGAGAGGGGGAATCGTCAGGGTATGGTGAGCCGTTTGGTCAGGCGAATCAAGGGTTCCACGAACCCTTCGCGCTCCAGGATGAACTCCCCGGTGTAGGTGCCGGCGGGCCAGGTGGCGGGTGACTTCGGACGGGGACGGCCCAGGTAGCGGATCGTGCGGGCCTGGTGTTTGTCGGCCTGGTCGCTCTGTTCGGCCAGGATGCGGCCTTGCGGGTCGATCAGGCGGATGGTCTCCCTGTCTCCCTGGCGCGCGCCGAAAAAATTCACCCAGAAGATCAGGGCCTTGTCACGCGGATTGAAGCGGGTGTCCGGTGGATCGGCTACCAGGGTGGTATCGGGGATGCCCGACGAGAAACCCGAGGACAGCTCGCCGGCATGTCGATAGGTCAAGGTCGGGCGGAGTTCGGGCCGCCACAGCACCTTGCCCGGCTCCTCGGGACGCTCCGGATCGCGGGCGTCGAAGGGGTCGATGGGGTGGCCGTCGTGGCGCACCTCGAAGTGAACGTGGGGGAATTGCGCCAGTCCCGACTGGCCGATCAGACCGAGGCGGTCGCCGGCCCGGACCGTTTGACCCGGCGTCACGGCCACGCTGCCGGCGCGCAGGTGACCGTACTGGCTCTCCCATCCCGCGCCATGGTCGATGAGCACCCCGTTGCCGCCCAGACGTTCGCCGATGGCCCGTTCATCCACCGTGCCGCTGGCCGGTCCGTCCGGCATGCCGTCGCGCGTCGCCTTGACCACGCCGTCGGCGGCGGCGACCACCGCCACGCCGGCACGCATGTCGCGAAAGGTGCGCACCCGGAAGTCGGTCCCCTTGTGTCCGTCGTAGGTGAGGGATCCGTGGCGGTAATCCTCGGCCAGGGGACCGGGATCGTGATCGAGATGGTTCTGGATGAAGCAGGTTTCACCGGGCAGACAGTCAACCGGCAGGTGCAGGGGGAGGGGTGGAAGTTCGGCCCGCGCCACGCCCGGAGGCGGGGCGAAGAGTATCCACGCAAGGGCTGCCCAATGAAAAAATGAAATCGTGACGCGCATGGGCTTTGGGTGTCGTTGGCGGGCGGAACGGTGGCGGAAGGGGGGAGGGTCCATGGTGTGGCTGATTGGCGTCGGCCAGGGATGATAGTGGATGACGGATCGATTTTTCAAGAGAGGTGTTGACGCGACTCTCTCAAGAAGGGGGAATGAGTCCATGGCGGCGGCAATGAATGGCGCATGATGGGGGGAAACCCCCACACCCCCCGACCGTGGACCTCTCTGGCGGGAGTTCCACGGTCAAAGATGGGGCCGGATGCGAAGTTACCTTGAGTTCGGCGGTCATGCGAGCGAATCTATCCGCATTTGCGTCGGATCTGGCCTTTGGGCCGGCGGGACGTATCCTTGGAAAGAGCATGGATGAGGCGTGGGGATGGGCATGGGCGCGGAAGAGACCCGAATGTTGATGTGGATCGCCATTTTTGCGGTCTTGTTCTTCGATTACACCAACGGTTTTCACGACGCCTCGGACATGACTGCCTCGGTGGTCGGTTGCGGCGCCATGAGCCCGACGCGGGCGGTGCTGGTGGCCGCCTTCTTCACCAGTCTCGGCCCTCTGCTCGGGGGAACCGCCGTGGCCAACGCCGTGGGCCGGGTCCTGGACCTGGGCGGCCTGGACGCGCGCATGGCCACGCTCATCATCCTGGCCGGGATCTCCGGGGCGATCTTCTGGAATCTCCTGACCTGGTGGTTCGGCATCCCCTCCTCCTCGTCCCATGCCCTGATGGGCGGGCTGGTCGGGGCCACCTTGACCGCCGTGGGCGATGGACATGTGCTCTGGGGAATCCAGGCGCTCTTCGATGGCCAGGGACTCAAGGGGTTCGCCAAGGTGCTGGCCGCCCTGGTCATCTCGCCGGTGGTCGGTTTTGGCGTGGCCTACGGGGTCTACTGGGTCATGTTCTATTTCATGGAGGGGATCAAGCAGGCCATCTGCCGCCACCGCATCCGCGTCTTCGACAGGATCGGACGCAGCCACCGGCGCGGCGAGGAGATCCCCAACATGAACAAATGGATCAAACGCTCCCAATACCTCACGGTCGCGGTGCTCGCCTTTGCCCACGGCACCAACGACGCCCAGAAAAGCATGGGGGTGATCGCCATGCTGCTGCTGGTCAATGGCCAGACCGGCCAGTTCCATGTCCCCTATTGGGTGATGATCACCTGTTCGCTGGTGATTACCCTCGGCACCCTCTCCGGAGGATGGCGCATCGTCGAAACCCTGGCGTTCCGGGTCTCCAAACTCCGTCCCATCCAGGGACTGGACGCCCAGTTGGGCGCCGGCGCGGTGGTGTTCGGCGCCTCGATCGTCGGCATGCCGGTCTCCACCACCCATGTGGTCAGCACCTCGATCATGGGCGTGGGCGCGGCGGTGAACATCCGCCGGGTGAAGTGGTTCATGGCCCTGCGCATCGTGCTCACCTGGGTGATCACCATCCCCGGTTCCGGGATGGTCG
>NZ_JBZVFG010000075.1:0-10393 GCF_058402785.1 Candidatus Magnetaquiglobus sp. | reverse complement strand
GTTGCGGGGGACGGGGGGCCGAAGGTCCCCGGCGGAGGTTCGGAGGCAGAGCCTCCGAGGTTTTGACTTTGACTCCTCAATATTTGTTCTTTCTCTCTTTGCTTTTGGCGCGCTCTTCAAAAAAGCGTTTTTTCGCGCCTTGTGCGAAAAAACGCTGCGCGCCGCCTTGGCTGCGGGATTGTTTCGCGTCTTTGGCGAAACAATCCCGCGAACATGGCCCGAAAAAACCGGCTGCCGGAGGCAGCTTATGTTCTGACGTGCAAGCTGCGCATTTTTCGCAAAAAGCGCGAAAAGCAAAGACAAGGACAAAAACAAAAAAACAAAACCTCAGGGCTTTGCCCCGAACCCCACCAGGGGCCATTGGCTCCTGGACCCCATCAGTCAAACAATTCCCCTACCCCCGCCCCCTGCCCCACCCACCGCCCAGGCCGACGCCATTGATGCTCCAACCACCTCAACCGCTCCAGAATCTCCACCCACCGACGCATCACCCGAATCCGCCGCAACAACGCATCCCCATGCGCCAATCCGGAATCCCCCACCACACCCCCCGCCTCCATCCCCACACGCTCCAACACCGTATGCATACGCCCCACCAGCCGATCCCGACGCGCGGTCATCTTCATCACATCCCATAACGCCTCAAACCGGACAAGCATCTCCCCATCCCCGGCCAACAACGCGCCAGGATCAATCTCCCCGACCGCCACCTGCCCAGACTCAACCCGCCAACTCCCCTCCGCTCCAAGAACATCATACCCGGACTCCGGATCCCAACGCACGCGCGTCCCATCGACACACACCCGTTGATGCCGCCCCTCGGCATCCCAGGTGTCCAACTCACCCGCCGTGCTCGACCAGGAGCCCGAACCATCCGCACGCCGCACCCAAATCGACTCGTCCGGATCCTGAACGGTGAAAATCCCCGGCTCCCAAACCTCGACAAACCCATGATCGCGAGCCAATGTTATCTCATCGGACGCCTCCATCTCCAAACCAACCACGGAACCACCCTCCCAATTCCGAGAAAACACCCCCTCGGAAAAGGAAAACAACACACCATCCACACGCCATTGACCACCCTGGGAATCCCATCCACCCCGCGCACCATCCGGAAAAGACCATCCGATCAAACCATGCCCATCCCTCCAGACCACCCGCCCCGCCGCATCACGATACCACGCAGCCCCGTCCGCCTTCCAAACACCCCAGGCACCCGCCACGCCGATCCAACCGCCGCTCCCATCCTCGTTCAACCAACTGGTGCATCCAGGCTCCTCCCAGATCAACCGGTCGTCCACACCCAAAACAAGTCGATGGCCATCCGGGGTCGCATGACTGAACCCCGCCTCGGGATCCCAGCGCATCCTCTGACCATCCACCCCCTCCCACGCCCAACCACGACCGGATGGATAACGCCAAAGATCCCCATCGGCTTCGGTCAGACAGACGGAACCATCCGCGAAAAATTCAACGACCGAACCATCCTCGTACGGGAACCGCCCCATCCGACACTCGCCCGGCGCATGCTCCTCCCCGTCCGCAGTGATGAAAACACGCCCCCCGAACGAACTCCAACTCTCCACCGCACCGTCGGCATGCTGGATCTGGCCAGAACCATCCGCACGCCACAACCCCTTGGATCCCGACAAGGACGCCCATTGACCATTACCCGCCGCATCCGCACGCGCGGTGCCGGAATGGGGGTCCTTCATCTCGAAGGCACCATCCGCGCGTCCCGACCACCGCCGTTCTCCCCATGTCAACCACCAACTCCCATCCGCGCGCCAACTGGCCACCACCCCGCGCCCGTCACGCCAGCCGCCACCCCCCTGGACATCCCAATGCCCCTGACCGCCCATCAGCGCGGCAAACGCGCCGGAGCCGTCCGGGTTCCAGACAAAGGATGCCGTTGGGATGATGGGCGGATCGTCGGAATGGGTCATGGGAGGAGAAGAACGGTCCAAGGGAATCGATACGGCAGAAGGGCATGAGGAGACCGGCAACGGTGATGCACGGATGCGCGATCCTTGAATCACCAAATCTGCACGCATCGAAACAATCGATTCGTGCTTCTCAAATGGCTGCGCAATTGGGCGGCCATTCATGGCCCGCCAGGCTGTTTGGCATTTGCCAAACAGCCTCTCAGACCGGCACATGGCCGGTCAATCGTAATTCAATTCCATTACCTTGGTTGTCAGACCATCCTGATCCTGAATGGTTTTGGCCATGCGTTCGGCGGCATCACGGGAACGGAAGTTGAAACGCACCGAATAAAGCCGCTTGCCCTTGCGTTCGTAAAGATGCACATAGGGATCGCCCCGACCATGATCGGCCAAGGTCCGTTTCAATTGGTCGGCGCCATCCACCTTGGCAAACGAGCCGGTCTGCACCACATAGACCCGCCCCACGGAACGAAACGACTTTTCGGTCGCCACTCCGGAGATCTTTGGCAAAGGATGATCCGCCGGCTTGGGCTTGACCGGAACCGGCTTGGCCACGATGGGCTTGGGCTTGCTCTCCTCCGGCTTCTCCTCGGATTTGTCGGAACTGCCAGGCGACTCGCTCCTTTCGGGAAGCGGCGCGGTGGTCACCTTGGCCAGCGGGGCCGGTGGAGGAGGAACCGGAGGTGGCGGCTTGCGTCCCAGATCGCGCGCTTTGAGGATCGGCACGCCTTCCTCCTCCGCGCCAGACTCCAACGCCGCGACAGGCACCGCCGGAGCCGGCGATACCGCCGAACTCGGAACATGAGCCGGAGCCGGAGCCGAACGGGTCAGGAAGGGGTCATAGACCTGCCCGGTACGGGGATTCCGCAACGGGACCGGCGTGGGCGGCGACACGACACCACCTTTTTTGGGATCGTGGGGCGGCGACCTCTCGGCACTCTCGGCGACCGGAGAGGGCACCCCCTCGGCAACCGGATCCGCTGGTGCGGTCGAACTGATCACCCTGGCGGTCTGATAGCGCTTGCGGAACGCCTCGGGATCGACGGGAGGGGTGGGTCGTGGCGGCTGCGGCTCGGCGGTGAGCTTGTCGAGCGCCTCGACCATCGCCTCCATGCGCTCCAGGGTCTGGGGCGAGGGGGGAGTCTCGGGCCGAACCGGCATATTCGGCTCCCAGTAACGCTTCTTGACGATGTTGCCCTTGTCATCCCCCTTTTCATCGGCGGGCTTGCCCTCCCTGGTGGAGGGAGACTTGTCGCTTTTCTCCACCGGCTTACCGGTTTTGTTGTCCGCCTTGTCCGATTTGGCGCTCTTGTCCGCTGGTTTGTCGCTCTTGCCCGAGATCGAAGTCTCTGGTTCGATGATCTTGACGTAGGAGGTACTCTCTCCCGGGCCTCCTTTCTTGACCACCGCGGTCTCCCCCGCGTCGGGTGCGGAACCGAACCAGCCGGCCACCTGCCCCACCCCCGCCAGGAGCATCACCACCCCACCGGCTACGGCGGCCAACCTCTGCCTCTGGGTCCAACCCACGAACGAACCGGGTTGCATGGGACGCCCCATGGTCATGGCAAGCCGCACCATGGCCCGATCGACCGCCTTGGCGTTACGCTGCCGGATCAGGGGGAGCAGGCGTTTCAACAGCAGTTCGATCTTGAGGGGGATCCCCTGGGAGTGACCGTAGATCTCCATCCAGGCAAACACGGAGAGCTTGACCGGGCTCTCCAGCAACCGGTCGAGCTGAAAACGCAAGAAGTCCCAGACCTCACGCCGGGTCAGGGGAGGCACCTCGCAACTCCCCACCAGTTGACTCGACAGGTTGATGTCCGCCTCGGCGTCGAGCAGTCCGCGCAACTCGGGACGCCCGACCAGCACCAGTTGCACGGGTCGGATCTCCTCGGAGACGAACCGGACCAGCATGTCCAGCCAGGTCATGGCGCCCGGCGTCAGGGCATGGGCATCATCGACCACCAACACCAGCTTGCGCCCCATGGCCACCCGCTCTTCCAGGGCGTCCAGGAGATCCTGCATGCTCATGGCGGGAAGGAGAACCCGTCCACCCTCCTCCCACGACTCGGGGACCAGGGCGTCGTCCTCGACGGGAATCAACGCCCCGCTCTCATCCCTGGCCAGGGTGGTGGCGGCAATGAGTTGACGCAGGAATTCGGCATCCTTGAGGGCTGCGGATTGGATGACCGCCAGATCGCGATTGTCCGGGATCATGCCGGGCAGGCGTTTGACAAGCGCACTCTTGCCGCTCCCCTCGGGACCGGTGACAAGGATCAACCCCTCGGCGCGCAGCAAAGCGGAACGCAGGGTGCGCCAGATCGGGGCATGACTGGGGGCCTGGAAAAATTGCGGACGACGACTCGTCCGCCTGGGATCGGCGGATCGCGTGGAGGGGGGAACCGCTGGTCTGACCGCTTCCATGACTGTTTGGGATGCCGATCGTTTGCCTGGTTGTAAGGATCAACAGGCGAACATCCTATCACAAACTTTCACGGTCAAGACAGGACGATTGACGCAAGACAGACCAAAAAATCCAATTTTCCCCCAGGCGCATCTCGCCAGACTCGTCCAAAGGGGTGGGCAAGGAAGGTTTGCGCCCTCTCTCCCGGAGCGACGACTCAGGCTGCGGCGAGGGTGTCGGCCTTGCGGAATTGCACCTCGATCAGGCCGGACAGCTCATCGATGGCCATGCCGATCGGAGAGCCGGTGACATCGGCACGCTCCTGCAACTCCTGGAAAAAGCCGCGCACGAATCGCATGCGCCGCGCCGGGATATGGGTCAGATCCTCCTCCCAACGACCCAGCAGCGAAATCCATCCCTGAACCGACAGGATCCCCGGCGGGGTATTGAGCATCTTGGCATCCCGCACCAGGGCGTGACGCAACGATTCGATCAGGGGACGGGCGCAATCCAGACGCTCCTTTTCCAGATCGCGTTCCAGTTGCATGAGCGTGATCATGATCTCGGCTTGGGTCACGTTGCCACGGCTGTTCATGGGTCATCCTTCCATTGCTTGGAAAACGATCAACGACGCTTCTCCGCGCTCCGCTCCTCGGGGATCACCGAGACCCGTGCAGGGTCCAGGCCATGATCCGCAGCGCGGGCGTAAATCTTGAATGAAGCATTGGCGTTCAGGCGCGAAGCCGGGGTCGGGGTCGGAGCCGCCACGCTCGGGGCCACGAAGGTCCAGGCTTCGGGCTCGGATTCGAGAGAGGCCATGGCCGCCTCTTCCTGACCGAAACGGGAACCGGCGCCCCCTTCCAGGCGACCACTCAGGGCGGCCAGATCACCCGCGGAACCGGTCATGCGGGAGACCGGAGCTTCCGCGACGACTTCGGGTTCCTTGATGCTTTCGTTTTCCGGCAGGTATCCCCGGAAAGACACCCCATCATCCCCGACACGCCCACGTTGGGCGCTCCCGACGCTCGTCACGCGCACCGCTTCCGGACTCCGGGTCAGCGTGCGAATGGTGGATAACAAGGCCTCGCTCATGGTTGGACTCTTTGTATTTCAGATCTCGTGATAGTTTGATCGTGTCCTGGATGGTTTCGTTCCCGTCGTGACGGCTTTTCGACCGTTCCAGGCACGCGTTATTAGAGATTGAGCAACATTGATGCCAATCCGGGTTTGACACCCTGGGGATATTTTCACCGAAAATCCCAAGCCTCATGCGTTTGATTGCTCCCGAAACGGAAATCGATGTGCTAGAATGGCTGTTCGGACGTAAGGATACATCTCGGAACCGGGCCGTTCCCATCACAACCTGCGCGGATAAAGAGTTACGCTCATGTACGACAAAGACGGAAAAATCTGGCTGGACGGACAACTCGTGGAGTGGCGCGAGGCCAAGGTCCACGTTTTGACCCATACCCTGCACTACGGACTCGGCGTCTTCGAAGGCATCCGCTGCTACAAGACCGATACGGGCCCCGCGGTATTCCGCCTCAAGGAACATGTCGAGCGTCTGTTCGGATCCGCCCACGTCCTGGGCATGGCCATGCCCTTCTCCCAGGACGAAATCGCCGGCGCCTGCCTGGCGGTGCTCAAGGCCAACAGCCTGCAATCCGGCTACATCCGCCCCCTGGCCTTCTACGGCGCGGAGAGCATGGGACTCAATCCGGCCAAATGCCAGGTGCATGCCACCGTGGCCGCCTGGGAATGGGGCGCCTACCTGGGCGAGGAAGGAATGGAGAACGGCATCCGCGTCAAAACCTCCTCCTACACCCGTCACCATCCCAACATCACCATGACCCGCGCCAAAGGGGTCGGCAACTACCCCAACTCGATCCTGGCCAAGTCCGAGGCGATCGCCTGCGGCTACGAGGAGGCCTTGCTGCTGGATCCCGAAGGGTTCGTGTCCGAAGGATCGGGGGAGAACATCTTCATCCTGCAAAAAGGTCGGCTGATCACCCCGCCGCTCGATTCGGCCCTGGATGGCATCACCCGTGACACGGTGATCACCATCGCCGCCGAGATGAAACTGCCGGTAATCGAGCAACGTTTTCCGCGTGACGCGGTCATTCTTGCCGAAGAGGCCTTCTTCACCGGCACCGCCGCCGAAATCACCCCGATCCGCGAACTCGACAACCGCAAAATCGGCATCGGACGCGCCGGACCGGTCACCAAGGAGATCCAGAAACGGTTCTTCGACGTGGTGCATGGCCGCCATCCCGACCATCTCGGCTGGCTGACCCATGTGAACTAGCCTGTTTGGTGGACGCGGGGCCCGGATGGCCCGCCAGATCGCGAAGAAATGGGTTCAAACTCGGTTCGAAACGTTCGAACCGAGTGCATCTGGTGATTCCATGAACGGCCTCACCAAACACCTTCAACAAGAGCGACGCGCATGGCTGAACTGCAATACATTTACTCCATGTACCGCATGACCAAGGCGGTCCCCCCGAATCGGGTCATCCTGCAGGATATCTCGTTATCCTTCCTGCCCGGCGCCAAGATCGGCGTATTGGGACTCAACGGCGCGGGCAAGTCGTCGTTGTTGCGCATCATGGCCGGCATCGACACCGAATTCACCGGCGAGGCCAAGGCCGCGCCCGGCATTCGCGCCGGATTCCTCCCGCAAGAACCGCAACTCAACCCCTCCAAGGACGTGCGCGGCAACGTCGAAGAGGGAGTCCAGCAGATCAAGGATCTGTTGCAACGGTTCAACGAGGTCTCCGAAAAGTTCGGCGACCCGGACGCGGACATGGACGCCTTGATCCAGGAACAAGGCGCCCTGCAAGAGCAGATCGACCACATCGACGGCTGGGATCTGGACCGCAAACTCGACATCGCCGCCGATGCGTTGCGTCTGCCGCCGTGGGATGCGGATGTCTCCATGCTGTCGGGTGGCGAAAAACGCCGCGTGGCGTTGTGTCGGTTGCTGCTTTCCGCCCCGGACATGCTGCTTCTCGATGAACCAACCAACCATCTGGATGCCGAATCGGTGGCCTGGCTGGAGCGGTTTCTACAGAACTATGCGGGCACCGTCGTGGCCGTGACCCACGACCGTTATTTCCTCGACAACGCCGCCGGCTGGATTCTGGAGTTGGATCGTGGTCGCGGCATCCCCTGGAAGGGCAACTACACCTCCTGGCTGGAGCAGAAAGATGCCCGCCTGATTCAGGAAAAGCGCGAGGATGAAGCGTTGCACAAACGGTTGCAGGTCGAATTGGAGTGGATCCGCTCCTCGCCGCGCGCCCGTCAGACCAAGAGCAAGGCGCGTGTGAGCGCCTATGAGGAGTTGGCATCGCGCACCCGCGAGATGCGCCGCGAAACCAACACGTTGTTCATCCCCTCGGGTCCGCGTTTGGGCGGCAACGTCATCGAGGTCGAGGGATTGAGCAAGGGGTTCGGCGGACGTCTCTTGATGGAGGATCTCTCCTTCATCCTGCCGCGTGGGGCCATTCTCGGGGTGATCGGTGGCAACGGTTCGGGCAAAACCACCTTCCTGCGCATGTTGACCGGCACCGAGCAGCCCGATTCGGGCAGCATCAAGCTGGGCGAGACGGTCAAGCTGGCCTATGTGGATCAAAGCCGCGGCACGCTGGAGCCGGACAAGACCCTGTGGGAGGCGGTGAGCGGCGGGTTGGACATGTTGGATCTGGGTGGCCGGGAGATCAACTCGCGCACCTATGTGTCGTGGTTCAACTTCAAGGGGCAGGATCAGCAGAAGAAGGTCAAGGTTCTCTCCGGCGGCGAGCGCAACCGGGCCCATCTGGCGTTGGTGCTCAAGCAGAACGGCAATCTGTTGTTGCTCGACGAACCGACCAACGATCTGGACGTGGAGACGTTGCAAGCGCTGGAAGATGCGATCACCGACTTTGCCGGCAGCGCGGTGGTGGTCTCCCACGACCGGTGGTTTCTGGACCGCATCGCCACCCATATTCTCGCCTTCGAGGGCGATTCACGGGTGGTGTTCATCGAGGGGAACTATCAGGAGTACGAGGCGGACCGCAAGCGGCGTCTGGGCCCGGAGGCGGATCGTCCGCATCGCGTTCACTACAAAAAGCTGGTGCATTGAGGGAGAGGGAGGAAACCGAACTTCTGACGGCGCGGCGACAAATGCTGCCCACTGTTGCGGGGGACGAGGGGCCGCAAGGCCCCCGGCGGAAGTTCGGAGGCTGCGCCTCCGAGGTTTTTGTTATGACCTTTATTTTTTTCAAATCTTTACGCTGATCTGATCGGCATCCTTTGACTTTTCCTTTTGCGCGCCCTTCCCAAAAGCGATTTTTCGCCCCGCGAAAAATCGGCACGCGCCGTCTTCCCCCACCGGTATCCGTCAGGACAGCGCTGGGGGGCACGTTTACCCGTTGGGAGGCGTGATCATTCCGACTGAATTTTCGATGGTGTCTCACGTTAACCTAACCACGCTCCCATCCATCCGTTATCGAAAGAACGGTTCATCAGATTGAAGTTTTCTGTTTTTAGAACCCGTATTGTCCAGATTTCGGATTTCGAGGCAAGGGAAACTTGAGATGGCATGGATGGGGCGGGAAGGATCATCGCATTCGTGGTCTCTGCTGTCGGACATGTGAAAAGCATTTTTCGCAACGGAAAGGGAGCGTGCTTGAACAAAGTCGTCTGCCAGAGGAGAAGATGGTATCCCTGTTGAAACCTGTGAGAGAAGGATGCAGGGTGAGACAAACGGCTCGTTTGGTACCTGTAAACCAGAACACGCTGATGCGGTACTCACGATCAAGTGGAAGTCATGCGACCTTGGCACATGACGAGTGGGGCACTTTCCCCCTCGAGCGCAACCGGGCCCATCTGGCGTTGGTGCTCAAGCAGAACGGCAATCTGTTGTTGCTCGACGAACCGACCAACGATCTGGACGTGGAGACGTTGCAAGCGCTGGAAGATGCGATCACCGACTTTGCCGGCAGCGCGGTGGTGGTCTCCCACGACCGGTGGTTTCTGGACCGCATCGCCACCCATATTCTCGCCTTCGAGGGCGATTCACGGGTGGTGTTCATCGAGGGGAACTATCAGGAGTACGAGGCGGACCGCAAGCGGCGTCTGGGCCCGGAGGCGGATCGTCCGCATCGCGTTCACTACAAAAAGCTGGTGCATTGAGGGAGAGGGAGGAAACCGAACTTCTGACGGCGCGGCGACAAATGCTGCCCACTGTTGCGGGGGACGAGGGGCCGCAAGGCCCCCGGCGGAAGTTCGGAGGCTGCGCCTCCGAGGTTTTTGTTATGACCTTTATTTTTTTCAAATCTTTACGCTGATCTGATCGGCATCCTTTGACTTTTCCTTTTGCGCGCCCTTCCCAAAAGCGATTTTTCGCCCCGCGAAAAATCGGCACGCGCCGTCTTCCCCCACCGGTATCCGTCAGGACAGCGCTGGGGGGCACGTTTACCCGTTGGGAGGCGTGATCATTCCGACTGAATTTTCGATGGTGTCTCACGTTAACCTAACCACGCTCCCATCCATCCGTTATCGAAAGAACGGTTCATCAGATTGAAGTTTTCTGTTTTTAGAACCCGTATTGTCCAGATTTCGGATTTCGAGGCAAGGGAAACTTGAGATGGCATGGATGGGGCGGGAAGGATCATCGCATTCGTGGTCTCTGCTGTCGGACATGTGAAAAGCATTTTTCGCAACGGAAAGGGAGCGTGCTTGAACAAAGTCGTCTGCCAGAGGAGAAGATGGTATCCCTGTTGAAACCTGTGAGAGAAGGATGCAGGGTGAGACAAACGGCTCGTTTGGTACCTGTAAACCAGAACACGCTGATGCGGTACTCACGATCAAGTGGAAGTCATGCGACCTTGGCACATGACGAGTGGGGCACTTTCCCCCTCTGACGCGGTAAGTACAATTTGACGACACTTGTAATTATATTTTTAAAATAATAATTATTGATCTTCTGATGAATAGGCATGCTATGCCAGTAAGTATCCCCCGGCAAAGCCGGGGGCTTTAGATTTTTGGCCCCTCAAAGGGG
>NZ_JBZVFG010000074.1:0-10410 GCF_058402785.1 Candidatus Magnetaquiglobus sp. | reverse complement strand
CGCAAGGCTGCGTGCAAAATACGGGAGTCGTTTCCAAAAAACGGAAACGACTCCCGCAAAGGTTGCGCGCGGCGCATTTTTCGCAAAAGGCCGCGAAAAATGTTTCTTTTGAAGAGCGCGCTAGAGTCAAAGGCAAAATCAAAACCCTGGGAGAGGAATCTCCCAGACCTTCTCTTTTTTTTTCACCAATAAAAACTACACATCCAAGCTGGGTGCGGTTTGGCGCGAGGAGGGTGAACAAACATGGCGGTCAAGATTCAGAGCAAGATCGTGGGATTCGAGGTTGCGGCCAAAAAGGGCGAGGAACCGACGGAGAGCCCGTCCACCCTTTCCACGCCGGAAGCGCCCTCTCCGCCCCGCACCCTGGCCGAGGTGATCCAGTTGCAACCGGTGTTGCGGCGTCCCGAGGATCTGGAGGGGAGCACCTACAAGATCAAGACCCCGCTCTTCGAGCATGCCTTTTATGTGACCATCAACGACATCGTGGTTCAAGGGCGGCGGCGTCCGTTCGAGATCTTCATCAACTCCAAAAACATGGACAACTTCGCCTGGATCGTCGCCCTGACCCGGGTGATGTCCGCGGTGTTCCGCCATGGTGGGGATGCCACTTTTCTGGTCGAGGAGATGCGATCGGTTTTTGATCCGCGTGGTGGTTATTTCAAGCCGGGTGGCAAATACATGCCCAGTCTGGTGGCCGAGATCGGGGAGTGCATCGAGCGTCATCTGATCAAGATTGGCATGCTCAGTCCACCGGAGCTTTCGCCGGAGTTGATCGCCAAACGGCAGGCGGTGGCCGAAAGTGGTGCGTTGGGCAGCGGGCAGTGTCCCAAATGTGGACAGATGGCGGTGACCCGGTTGGATGGGTGTGATACCTGTCTGGAGTGTGGCTACTCCAAGTGCGGGTGAGGGTCGAATCGTCGCGGGGGCCGCAAGGTCCCCGGCAGAGGTTTGGAGGCAGAGCTTCCAAGGTTTGGCTTTTGACTGCAGTTTTTTAGCGCGCTTTTCAAAAGGACGATTTTTCGCGCCTTTGGCGAAAAATCGCCGCGCGTCGCCTTGGCTGCGGCATTGTTTCGCGCCTTTGGCGAAACGATGCCGCGAACATGGCCCGGAGGCCGCCCCATCCCTCCGCGTGCGATTCGCCCCCCGTCCGCCGTGATGACTGGAACCGATTTCCACCGACCCCGTACCCACGCAACGATCGACCCGCTCTGCCCGCAAACCTTCCCATCACGGCAACGCATTGGTCAATCGACCCGCTCCGCCCGCAAACCTTCCCATCACGGCAACGCATTGGTCAGCGGCCAGGTCTTGATCACCGGCGAGGCAATCCCCAACTCCGCCACCCGCGCGCTCATCTTGCGCGCCCGTTCCTTGCTCTCATAAGGCCCGAGCAACACCTTGCGGACCGTCATGTCGCTTTCCACCTTCACCAGACGTACCTGCGTCACCCCCAACTTTTTGACCTTCTCCATCTCCTCCACCGCGTGACTCAACAACAACGACTTGCCAAGCACGATCACAAACCCCTCCCAACTCTCCTCGACCCGGGCCGCGATCCCACCGGATTTCAACCGGGCCTCGGCCTCCTTGGCCAAATCAAGCTTGGCAAACGGTCCCACCTGCACGTTGTTCAAACCGGTCCGCTCCCGCACCGTCTCCACCCGCGGCGACAACCCCTCCTTCCGCAACCGTTCGACCAGGGAGTCCACCCCCATCTCCACCGTGAAACTCCCGACCTGCACCATGAACTGCTCACCCGCGACCGCCGGCATCGGCGTATGTTTTTCCACCACGGGTTCCGGCTTGGGTTCCGGCTTGGGCTCCGGCTTGGGTTCCGGCTTGGGTTCCGGCTTGGGTTCCGGAGGCTTCTCGGCCACCGGCGGCGGGGCATCCCCCTGCTTGATCACCCGCGCATGGGCCGGATCAGGCAGCTCCAGGATCTTTTCCGGCATTACCGGCCCTGGCCAAACGGCATTGTCCGGGGTCTTGAACCCCATGCCCATCATGCCCATCCCCTGCACCAACAGGTTGAGCACGGCCAACAGAGCCACGGCCAACAACGGCATGACCCTTGTCTTGAATTCAGAGGAGCGCGCCACGGCTTGATCCCTCAACGATTGCGTTCGTACAACATCCGAAGACCGGTCAAGGTCAAGAACTCATCCACCTCCTCGATCAACGCACTCTCGCGCGCGATCAGACGCGCCAGCCCACCGGTCGCCATCACCCGTACCGGGGTGAATCCCGCTTCGGCGATCATACGCGTGATCAGGCCATCGACAAGCCCGACATAACCCCAGAACATCCCGGCCTGCATCGCACCCACGGTATCCCGTCCGATCACGCTCGCCGGTCGCACGCACTCCACGCGCGGCAGCTTGGCGGTGCGTTCGAACAAGGCATCCATGGAGATCCCCAATCCCGGCGCGATGGCGCCACCCATGTATTCGCCCTGGGGACCGATGAGATCGAAGGTGGTGGCGGTGCCGAAATCGACCACGATCGTGGCGGCCTGCATGCGCTGATAGGCAGCGACCGCGTTGACGATGCGATCCGCGCCCACCTCGCGCGGGTTGTCGTAACGAATCGCCATGCCGGTTTTGAAGCCCGGTCCGACCACCAGCGGGGAGACGCGCAGATGACGTTTCACCCCGCCCAGAACGGTGGCCTCCACCGGCGGGACCACGCTGGCGGCGATGGCGCCGGTGAGATCCCTGGGGTCCAGGCCCGCCAGTTGGAACAGCTGGATCATCCAGATCCCATACTCGTCTGCGGTACCGCCGGCGCGGGTACTGATGCGCCAGTGGTGGGTGAGCCGTTCTTTTTGATACACCCCCAGAACGATGTTGGTATTGCCGATGTCGATCACCAGAAGCATGTCAATCCCACCCCGTCAGCAGCACGTCGCCGGCCAGCACGCGAAATGGTTCCCCATCCTCGCGGTCGCGGGCCAGCAGAAAGCCCTCTTCGTCCAGATCGAGCAGTTCCACCCACCGGGTTCCCTGGGCTGTGTCGATGCGTCCCTTCTGTCCGGTCAGCAGGGCCCGTTCGCGCCACGCCAGTCGGATCGGCGCGAACCCGTCGCTCAGAAACAGACGATACCACGCTTCCCAGGCCGACAACAGCCTTGCCAACACAATGCCCCGTTCGATGGAATTTTGCAAGATATCGGCCATGGTGACGGCGCGCGCCGCCACCTCGGGGGGGAACCGTTCCGCCCGTCCATTGACGTTCACCCCCACCCCGATCGCCACATGGCGCACCCGATCCCCCTCGGTGGCCATTTCGGTGAGAATGCCGGCCAGTTTGCGACCCCGGACCAGGATATCGTTGGGCCATTTCAGGCGCGCCTCCGTGACGCCGGCCTCCCGAACGGCATCAAGTGTCGCCAGTCCGGCCACCAATGTCAGGCGTGGCGCATGGGCAACCGGGATTTCGGGGCGCATGATCAGGGTGAAGTAGAGATTCTCGCCGGGAGGCGAGGACCAGACGCGACCGAGACGACCCCGACCCTGGCTTTGCGCGTCGGCGACCACCACGGTTCCTTCCGGCGCGCCGGCACGGGCCAGATCGAGGGCGTGGCGGTTGGTGGAGTCGAGATGAGGATGGAAATGGTAGCGCTCCGGGGTGAACAGGGGTCCGGTCAAGCGGGACGCGATGGAGGCCGGGGCCAGGCCGTTGAAATCGGTGGGCATATCAACCAGAGTGGCGACTCAAGAGATTCACGGCCATGGAAACAAGGCCACGGGGAAAGCTACATCAATCGTTTTGGATTTGGCAAAGAATATCCGTTCTGGCACCTGATTCCGATTGCGAGCGGGCGTGTCGGACTGCCCGGCGCCCTCCCGGAGAGCGCTACAAGAACATCTGCGGATCCACATCGATCTCCAACCGGATCCTGGGCCCGGCCAACCGCTCCGCCAGGTTCATCAATCCCGGCAACGCCCGATGCAACCGCCCCCCCTCCCGCTCCTTGATCAACAACTGCCACCGGTGCCGGTTGCGCAACTTGAACAACGGCGCCGGCGCCGGGCCCAGGAACAGCACGTCGCCATGTTCGGGCAACGCCGCCCGCAACACGCGACAATACCCCTCCCCATCGGCCTGCATGCCGGATGAAATGCGCAACAACGCCAGGCGCCGAAAGGGCGGATAGCCGGCCTGACGCCGGAATTCCATCTCCAGGGCCACGAAATCATCCAGCTTCCCCAAGGCTGCGGCCACGGCATGATGCTCCGGATCCAGGGTCTGCACCAACGCCCGCCCATCCCGGCTTTCGCGACCGGCACGCCCGGCCACCTGGACAAGCAGTTGATGGGTGCGCTCCGCGGCACGAAAATCGGGTTGATGCAGGGTGGTTTCCGCCTGCACCACCCCCACCAGCGCCAGACCGGGGAAGTGATGTCCCTTGGAGACCATCTGCGTGCCCACCAGAATGTCGAGCCGCTGATCGCGAAACGCCTCCAGGGTCTCGTCGAGAAGATGGGCGCTGGCCGAGACCGCATCCCGATCCAGCCGGGCGATGCGCGCTTCGGGGAAATACGCGCGGGTCTCCTCCTCCAAACGCTGGGTGCCGGGACCGAAATGATAGAGACTCAACTGGCCACACGACGGACAGATGTCCATGGGATCGCGGCTGTAATCGCAGTAGTGGCACAGGAGCCGGGAACGGTTCTTGTGCAGGGTGAGGGTGACCGAGCAGTGCGGACAGGAGATCGCCTGTCCACACCGGTAACAGAGCAGGGAGGGAGCGAAGCCGCGCCGGTTCAAAAACAGCAGCACCTGCCGACCCGCGGCCAGGGTCTCGGCCATGGCCTGTCGCAACGGGGGGGCGATCAGACCATCCTTGCCCATCTGGCGCCGCAGTTCCGGATCGCCGAGGTGGATCGCCTCCACGCGGGGCGGGGCGCCGCCTCCGGCACGACGGGTGAGACGCAGATGGCGATAGCGACCCGCCTGGACATTGGCGAGGGATTCGAGCGACGGGGTGGCCGTGCCGAGAATCAACACCGCGCCGCACTGTCTGGCCCGAACCGCCGCCATGTCGCGGGCCTGATAGGGGAGACTCCCCTCCTGTTTGTAGGAGGGGTCGTGCTCCTCATCGACGATCACCAGACCCAGATCGGCGAAGGGGGCGAACAGGGCGCTGCGCGCGCCCACCGCGACACGGGCCAGACCACGCCGGATTCGCCACCACTCCCTGGGCCGTTGGGCGGCGGTCAGCCCGGAGTGCAACACGGCCAGAGTGTCGGCGAAACGCAGTTGCAACCGCTGGATCATCTGCGCGGTCAACGAAATCTCCGGCACCAACACCAAAGCCTGACGCCCAAGCTCCAGACACCGCTCGATGGCACGCAGATAAAGCTCGGTCTTGCCGCTGCCGGTCACCCCCTCCAGGAGAAAGGGAGCAAAGGTTTTGTTCGACAGGGCATCGTGAAACCGATCCACGCAGTGCTGCTGTTCGTCGGTCAGATCGAGACGCGGAGCGCGCGCCGACGTGGCCGACACGGAAGGCTTGAGATCCGGGAACGGCGCATGCCAGAGGGTCTCGCGGCTGACCAGACCGCGCTCGACCAGGGCCCGCAACGGGGCGACCAGCGCCTGACGACCGAACGCTTCGGCCAGGGTCTCCAGACTCAACCCCTCCTTGCGTTTTCGGATCCGTTCGGCCAGCGGTCGCAGACGCTCGGGAAGATCCGGCGGCTCCTCCGCGCCACCGATCCAGCGGACCCGGATCCGACTCTGGAAAGCGATCTCGCCCGGCAGGGCGGCGGCGGCCACCGTGCCGATCGATGCCAGGTAGTAGCGGCTCATCCAGTCCAGCAGGAACAGCAGATCGGCACCCAACAACGGCAGATCGCCATGACTGGCCACGATGTCGAGGATGGTCCCGTCCCGCCAGGCCGGCTGCTCGACGATCTCCCACACCACGCCGGTGCGATGACCACGCCCCACCGGCACCAACACCACCGATCCCGGCTCCACGACCAGATGGTCCGGAATCGCATAGGTGAACAGGGTACGCTTGGGAATCGGCAGGGCGACCTGGGCAAAGGGCATCGTGGTTCAAATCGTGGATCGGGGATGATGGATGTCAGGATACTCCGCGCCGGGAGTGGATTCCCGATCCCATGTCAACACGTCCTGGGGATGCAAGTCAATATCGTCCCGAAAACGACATGGCCCCATGCGGACTCTAAATACACGATCCGAGCCCGAATCCAGACGTGAATAACCGAGATTCACAAACGTTAATACTAATCGCAAAGCATTGCAAAATGAGACTTTCGCTCACCCCCGCCTTGACATCTTCATGCCGAAGCTCTAATATTCACCGCGCTTCATATTGAGGAAAAAGAAGTGAATTTTTTAATGCAACACACCGCATGCGCGGTTGATTCGTAAACCACCCCAAGACAAAAAAGGTACCTCCATGAAATATTCTCTGCTCGTCGCCAGCCTGGGCATCGCCTCTTTCCTGGTCGCCAACACCGCTTCCGCCGACGCGGCCAAGGGTGAGGCTTCCTTCAAGAAAAACTGCGTGGTCTGCCACTCCAACAAGCCGGGCGAAAAGAAGATCGGTCCGAACCTCTCCGCCCTCGCGGGCCGCGACGCGGGCACCGAAGCCGGCTTCAAATATTCCGATGGCTTCACCGGCGTGAAGTGGGATTCCGCCAACCTGCAAAAGTTCCTCGAAAGTCCGAAGGGCATGTTCCCGAAGACCAAAATGACCTTCCCGGGCATGAAGGATGCCACCGAGCGCACCGACCTGCTCGAATTCCTGGGCGTCAAGTAATCTCCATGCCGGTCTGACCAACCGGGACTTCACGAAAAAAAACGGGCCGAATTCAACTTTCGGCCCGTTTTTTTTCGTGGCACGCCTGCATGCGCATTCCACCGAGAGGGGGGATCTCCAGTCATGCGCATGTGTACCGTTGAAATCCACACTCCAAGAGTGGCAAAATGGAAGTCCGTGGATTAAACCGCACAACATTTCGGGATGCGTCGTTTCTTGCTAAGGCTGCGTGCAAAATACGGGAGTCGTTTCCAAAAAACGGAAACGACTCCCGCGAAGGCTGCGCGCGGCGCATTTTTCGCAAAAGAGGCGAAAAAGGCTTCTTTGAGAAGATCGCGCTCCAGTCAAAAACAACGTCCCAAGGGCTTTGCCCTTGGATCCCACCAGGGGGATAATCCCCCCTGGACCCTTGATCATGGAACGACGCATCCCGTGATGGGTGCGGTTTAAAGGAACTGGCATGATGGGGGGAAAACCCCCTCACCCCCGACCATGGACCTCCCTGACGGGAGTTCCATGGTAACGCATCAGCCATCCCTGTCGCGGATGGCGCGTTTTTGTCGATACCCCCTTTTCTGGAAGAGATCCGGCATGCTCCGACCCTTTGCGCGCCATGTTCCGCTGTTCGTCCTGCTGATCGCCGTCGGCATCCTCGCCACCGGTTGCGGCCACAAGGGAGAGCTTTATCTTCCCGGCAAAAAGGAAAAAGAGCAGAAAACCTCCCTGCTCCCCAACCCGACCCCCCCGACCCGGACCGTCTGAACGCCATGGATCATTTCCGCTACCTCGATCACCGTCTCCACTGCGAACAGGTGCCCCTCGACCAGATCGCCGAGCACGTCGGAACCCCGTTCTACTGCTACTCGCGCGCCACCCTGGAACGCCATTTCGACGTATTCCGCGACGCCTTTTCCAACATCGAACACCTGATCTGCTACTCGGTCAAGGCCAACGCCACCCTGGCGGTACTCGATACCCTGGCCAAACGCGGCGCGGGCTTCGACATCGTTTCCGGCGGCGAACTGGCACGGGTCAAACGGGTCGGCTGTCCGGGCCAGCTGGTGGTGTTCTCGGGGGTCGGAAAAACCGAAGCCGAAATCCGCGCCGCCCTCGAACATCGGGTTTTGATGTTCAACGTGGAGAGCCAACCGGAACTTCTGCGCATCAACGCCCTGGCCGGTCAGATGGGGCTCCGGGCGCCGATCGCCCTGCGCATCAATCCGGACGTGGATCCGGCCACCCATCCTTACATCTCCACCGGACTCAAACGCAACAAATTCGGCATTCCGCATCAACAGGCCGAAGAACTCTACCGACTGGCCGCCACCCTGGAACACGTTCAACCGATCGGACTCGACTGCCACATCGGCTCGCAGCTCACCACCCTGGAACCGTTCGTCGATGCCCTGAAACGGGTCAAGGCCCTGTTGCTCCGACTGCGCCAGCAGGGGATCGCCATCCGTTATCTGGACCTGGGCGGCGGTCTGGGGATCCCCTACGACACCCAACAGACCCCGCCCCACCCGGAGCGCTACGCCGAGGCCCTGCTGCACGAAATCGCCGGGCTGGACGTGGTGCTGATTTTAGAACCGGGACGGGTGATCGTCGGCAATGCCGGCATTCTGGTGGCTCGGGTTGAATACGTCAAATCCGGCGAGGAGAAGCGGTTCATCATCACCGATGCCGGCATGAACGATCTGCTCCGTCCGGCTCTCTACGATGCCCATCACACCATTCTGCCGGTGACCCGCCGTTTCGACCGTGAGGAGATCCTGGCCGATGTGGTGGGTCCGATCTGCGAATCCGGCGACTTCCTCGCCAGAGATCGCATGCTGCCGGAGTTCCACGCCGGCGAGTTGCTGGCGGTGCGTTCCGCCGGCGCCTATGGATTCTCGATGAGCAGCAACTACAACTCGCGACCGCGCGCCGCCGAGGTGATGGTGCATCAGGACCGTTTCGCCGTGGTACGTCCACGCGAAACCATCGAACAGTTGATGGAGCACGAAGTTCCATTCGTTTAACCAACACGGGGGGAAGCGAGTTTTAAACCATGGAATTCATCGATCTGCAAACCCAATACCGCGCCATGCGCGATCCGATCAACCAGGCGATCCAGGCGGTGCTCGACTCCTCGCGCTACATCAACGGTCCCCAGGTCAAGGAACTGGAAACCGCCCTGGCCGCCTTTGTCGGCTGTGACCACGCGGTAGGCTTTTCCTCCGGCACCGATGCCCTGCTGGCCATCCTGATGGCCAAGGGAATCGGTCCGGGCGACGAGGTGATCACCACCCCGTTCACCTTCATCGCCACTGCCGAGACCATTGCCCTGACCGGCGCCAAACCGCTCTTCGTCGATGTGGAACCCGATACCCTGAACATCGATCCCAACCGCATCGAAGCCGCCATCACCCCGCGCACCAAGGCGATCATGCCGGTGAGCATTTTCGGACAGTGCGCCGATCTGGATGCCATCAACGCCATCGCCGCCGCGCACGATCTGTGGGTGTTGGAGGATGCCTGCCAATCGTTCGGAGCCGCCAACAAGGGTCGTCGCTCCTGTTCCATGACCACCGCCGCGGCCACCTCGTTCTTTCCGGCCAAGCCCCTTGGCTGCTACGGCGACGGCGGCATGGCCTTCACCCGCGATGCCGAACTGGCCCAGCAACTGCGGGTGATCCGCGAACATGGACAGATCGCCCAGTATCAACATGCGGTGTTGGGCATCAACGGTCGGTTGGACTCGATCCAGGCCGCGATCCTGCTTGCCAAGCTTCCCTGTTTCGAAGGCGAGATCCAGGCCCGTCAGCAGGTGGCCGCCCGTTATGCCGCGCTGTTGGGCGGCAAGGTGCGCATTCCGGTGATCCGCCCGGAGAACGTGAGCGTCTTTGCCCAATACACGATCCGCATTGCCGGACGTGACCAGGTGCGCGCCACCCTCGCCCAGGCCGGCATTCCCACCGCGGTCCACTATCCGATCCCCCTGCACCATCAGGCGGTGTTCGCCGGTCTCGGCCATGTCAGGGAGGCGTTCCCGAACGCCACGCTGGCCGCCAACGAGGTGCTCTCCCTGCCGATGCATCCCTACCTGACCGTCGAACAGCAAGAAACGGTCGCGCAAGCGGTCTTGAGCGCCGTGGCATGAGTCAACCACCGGAGGATCCCCTGCTGGAGTTGGCCGAGGCGCGACGACGACTGGCGCGCACCGAGGCCGAGGTGCACCTGCTTCGTCAGGTATTGCGAAGCATTCCGCACGGCACGGGGGATCACACCGATTTCTGTCGCATGGAGAACGAAGGGTTGCCGCCGGTGGATGAGACCCACTGTCGCTGTCATGTGGCGGCCATTCGCAAGGCGTTGGGTCGGAAGGTGGAAAGGTTCGGGTAGAGGGTGCATCAGTTGGCAAGGATGACCGCCTTTGCGTGGGAGCGGCGTTTTCCCGACTGGTAACCACCATTCACGCTCCCCACCATTGCCGGGGACCGGGGACCGCAAGGTCCCCGGCAGAGGTTCGGAGACGGAGTCTCCGAGGTTTGGCTTTTGATTTTGTTTTTGGCGCGCTCTAGGGCGTGTTGACATTCAATAATTTGATCCATATCCTGTCTCGCAGGAGGTGA